>JBBRDZ010000044.1:0-17429 GCA_038203435.1 Burkholderiales bacterium | reverse complement strand
CGGTTTGTTGCGCCTGACCGAAAACACCAATAACAACGCCAAGGCGGCCACGGTACCGAGCATCTTCCCCGCAGTCGGAAACTATATCTCGGTCGAATTCAACAATTATGCCTACCAGGGCGGCAATACCGGCGCCGACGGCATTGCCGTGACGCTTTCCGATTACACCATCCCCGCCGCGCCAGGCGGGTTCGGCGGATCATTGGGTTATGCGCAACGCACCGACAGCACGCCGAATCCTCCGGGATTCGCGGGCGGCTGGGTCGGGATCGCGCTGGATGAGTATGGCAATTTCCAGAATCCGACCGAGGGACGCATCGGTGGTCCGGGAGCCAGAGCACAATCGGTGGGTGTGCGCGGACCAGGCAGCGGCGCCAGCGGCTATCGCTACATGGGTGGTTCAGCCAGCAATCCCGGCGGCTTGAGCATCAGCGCCAATAGCACGAGTGCCACCCCGGCTACCGGATATATGTATCAGGTAATTGTCGATGCCCGAAACGCCGGTACAGGCACCATCAATGTCGCTGTCAACCGGGATGCAACGACAAAAGATGGATCGAGCTATGCTTCGGTATTCGGTCCTTTCAATGCATACACCGAGGCCAATTATGCCTTGGGTCAGGGTTGGATCACGCAACTGGTGCCCGACTACTGGAAGATATCTTTCACCGGCTCCACTGGCGGTTCGACCAATGTCCATGAGATCGGCAGCTTGCGCATCTGTGCTCAGTCTGTGCTTCCTGCATCCGGCGGGACTGCGAGTGGATTTTCCGCCATCGATGAAGCGTATACGGGCTCACCTGTTCCGGTCTATTCGAATTTCCAGACCGGTGATATTTACACCAAGCTGACCGGGACAGCTTTCAAGCTCTGGGTGGCTGCGCTGACCAGCACCGCAATTTCGACTGGCTATTCTGCCACCAGCAATAAATATGTGCAGGTGAAGGTCGTCGATAATTCCGACAATGCCTGCGGGCCGGATTCCGCACGCACCTGTAACAGCACCTGCACAAACAAGACTGCGGTCGAAGCCGGCGCTACCCAGATCGCCCTGTTTCCATCGGGTAGCTCTACCGGAGTGGCGTCACCATCGCCGTCGTTCACGCTGAATTCATCCTACCGGAACCTGATCACCGTGATCAAGGAATGCACAACTTCGGCTTGTAGCGCCTATACTGCAACATCTCCGGCCTGCTCGTCCGACTCATTTTCGGTGCGCCCCTTGAGTGTCGCATCCGTGACTTCGAGCAATGCCAACAATACATCCACCACCGGCTTGCCGATATTGAAGGCGGGCAGCGACAATTTTTCGTTAACAGCAACGACGACCGGTGTGTCCGGCAGCCCCAGCAACTATACCGGCAACCTGAAAATAAATAATACGGTTTTGTTGCCGGCCAGCCCGGCCACCGTGGCAGGAGTTTTGGGCGGCGGCCTCTTCCCCGCTGCTACATCGGCTACACCATCGTCAACCGCAACCGGCGCAACGTTCAACTACAGCGAAGTCGGCGGCTTTACGCTGCCGGGATACAACCCGGCTACGGATACCACATCGCGGCGCGGCGTATATGACGGTGTGGATACGGTGAATGAGTGCACGATACCCGGGTTGAGTGCGGGGCAGTGCGATAGTCTTGTCAGAGCGCCAACCTGGACGGGAGTGGACAGCGTCAGCACCAAGGGCGACTGTGTTGTGGACAGCTATTCGAACACCAAGAATGCCGCCGGAAAATACGGCTGCAATTTTGGATTGCTGGCCACAGGGACATACGGCCGTTTTATTCCGGATCATTTCGATACGGCGGTGAAATATGACTCGACGGCAAAAGTATTTATGCCTTGCCCGGCCGGACTCACTTGTCCCCTGGCATACGTTTGGACGATTGCAGATGCGAGTTGGACGTATGCCAACGCGCTGGCTCGCACGGGGGCCGCCGGCTTCGTTGCTGCGGATATTGGCAAGATAGCATGGCAGTTGGATAACAATACTTACTGGGCATTGACGGCGATCACCCCGACTTGGGCGGCTACTTTAGGTAACAATGGATTTGCATATTCCGGACAGCCGTTTACTACGCAAGTGATTGCACGGAATGGGGCTGGAGCGACAACGCTTAATTACAACACGCTAACAACACTTTCCAAAGCGGTGACCCTATCGGCTTACGATGCTGCTGGCGGTACGGCTTTAAATCCTCCCGGCGGCAACGGGGGGCTGACACTAAACAGCATACCTGCTACAGCGTTCAGCGCCGGAATGGCCTTAACAACGAACTTGCCCACCTACACCTATACGACTGTACCAACATCACCTACGGATATCTTTATGCGGGCGACAGAGGCTGCTGGTGGAGACAGCGTCACTTCACTGCGTGCTGCGGCATCTACTTCTGTTGAAGGGGGAGTCAAGGTGGTAAGCGGGCGCATCAAGATAGCCAATGCACATGGTTCGGAGCTGCTTCCGTTACCTATTGCTGTAACGGCGCAGTACTGGAATGCGACATCCGGGTGGATAACGAGTTCGACGGATAACGTGAGCAGTTTTGCTGCAGCGAGTGTAGCGTTCACAAATTGCCAGAAATTATCCGCAACTTCAACCTGGCCGACGACCTGCCCGCCGCCAACCTCGGTGAGTCCCGCATCGGTAGTGTTTGTCAATGGCGTAGGCAGCTTCAAACTGAGTGCTCCAGGCGCGGGAAAGACTGGTAGCGTGAACATGGTAACTAGCGTGCCAATCTATTTGCCGAGCAATACGGCCCGCGCTACTTTCGGCGTGTACAAGGGCGCGAATGAATTTATTTATTTGCGTGAAAACTATTAAGCGGCGGCAATCGTTTAATGGTTTCGGTGAATGTTAATGCGCATGACGCGCCATGTCAGTTCCGTAAGCGTTGCTGTGACACATCCAGAGAATGCAGTGCAAGCCTAGCAGCACAGCAGATATTGCTGGAACAATTCCATCTCGACGTGGGTGATTTGGTCGTTCGCTGCTGCAAAGCGAAGCCGCGTTAATTTGTTGTAAGCGCGCTGCGTTGAGTGTTGATTTGTCTGGTTAGGCATATAAAATAATGATTGACTCCAGTATGTTATTGAATTATCTTCGTGCTAATTATGAAAATACCATTGTTTGCCAGCTTGTTTAAGCCAAAAAGCCACGATGCGGGCTGGTTGGCTATTGGTTTGGGCGCGCATGGCATTTATCTGGCGAAAATAAAATTTGTCGGCGCGATGCCGATCGTGCAGCGTTGTGAATATCACGAAACAGGCACAGTAAACGCGGCTGCACTGGAAAAGTTGCGTCGCGAGGCGGACATCGCCAACCACGATGTCACCACCTTGCTGGCGCCGGGTGAATATCAGATGCTGCTGGTCGAAGCGCCAAATGTCCCGATAGACGAGATGAAAACAGCGGTGCGCTGGAAGATCAAGGATGGGTTGAGTTTCCATATCGATGATGCGACCGTGGACATGGTGCGCATTCCCGCCAACAAATATGGCTCAGGTCGCCCGCAATCACTGTATGCGATCGCCGCCGGCAATAGCGTTGTACAGGAGCGCATCGGATTATTCGAGGAGGCCAAGATCGGATTGGATGTGATCGATATCCCTGAGATGGCGCAGCGCAATATCGCCGCGCTGTTTGAAAGGGCTGACCGCGCGCTGGCGGTGTTGTCCTTTGATGATTTCGGCGGACTGATGACATTCACGGCGGGTGGAGAATTGTATTTGTCACGCCGCATCGAAATCAGTGTCGGTCAGTTGCGGGATGCCAATCAGAATTTGCGTCAGCAATATCGCGATCGCGTAGAAACGGAATTGCAACGTTCGCTGGATTATTTTGATCGCCAGTACAACCAGTTGCCGGTCGACATGGTGCTGGTTTGTGTGCCGGACGACACAGGTTTGGTGGACTATTTGTCCGGGGAGATGGATGCCAAAGTTGGGAAGCTTGACTTGTCGCAGGTGATGGACATCAGTGCCATCCCCGCACTTGCGGACAGTGAGTTTGTCGCGCATATCCTGCCCACGTTAGGGGCGGCTCTACGCCAGGAAAGCCGCGTGCTATGATGAAAACTCATAAAATCTGCTGCGCGATTCAACAGCGGCATTGCGCGGTGCTCGCTCCTCGGCTATCCACAAGATATGTCTCTGTCACTGTGCTCCGTGCGCCTTGTTCTCGAACCGCCCGCTACGATTCTCTGAGGTTTTCATGAGCCAGCAGATCAACCTGTTCAACCCGATCTTCATGAAGCAGCGCAAGTATTTTTCGCTGCTGGCGATGCTGCAGGCACTGGGGATGATCATCGCGGGTTCCCTGATCTTTTACGTTTATGCGATTTATCAGGTCGATCTGCTCAAATCGCAATCGGATGAAAACGCCAAACGTTACACTGCGGAGCAGTTGCGTTTCTCAAATTTTGTGACGGAGTTTTCCCCGGGTAAGTCGGTGCAGTTATTGCAGGACGAGGTACGCAATCTGGGAAAGCAGGTCGCCGAACAGGACGAGATAATCGGGATGCTGAAATCCGGCGCGCTTGGCAATACCAGCGGGTATTCGGAATACATGCGCGCCTTCTCTCGCCAGGTGGTGCAGGGCCTTTGGTTGACCGGCTTCAAGGTGACCGGCGATGCCGAGCAGATCAGTCTGAGCGGCGGCGTGATCAGTCCGGAATTATTGCCTGCATATATCCAGCGTCTGGGCAAGGAGAGTGTCATGAAAGGCAAGACATTTTCAAGTTTGATGATGCAGCAAGCCAAGGTTGATGCGGGGAGCGCCAACCAGCCTGCCAGTGCGGCCGGTCCTTTTGTCGAATTCACTTTGTATACCAGTACGGAAAACAAGGCCGCCAAATGAAGCCGAATTTTGAAAACCTGCGTGCTGCGATAGACGATATGTCGTTGCGCGAACGCGCAATGATCTTTGTTGCAGCGGCATTTTTAGTGCTTGCGCTGATGGATGTGGCATTACTTGAGCCATTGTTGGTCAAGCAAAAATCATTGTCGGCACAGGTTGTTCAACAGCAGGAGAAGATGAAGGAGTTGCAGGCGCAGTTGCAGAATCTGTTGCAGGCAAAACGCGATGAAGAGCATTCACCGTTACGTGAGCGTGTTGCAGAGCTGAACCAACAGCTGAAGGACCAGGAAAGTTATCTGCAAAGCCGCCGGGATCGCCTCGTCGCGCCGGACAAGATGGCCGATTTGCTGCGGCAGGTACTGGACAAGAATGGCAGTTTGCGACTGGTCGAGTTGAAAACCCTGCCGGCAAGTTTGTTGATTGAAAACACCAAGTCCGCCGATGTGAAATCGCCGGATGGGAATGCACAGCCCGATGCGCAAAGACAGATATACAAGCATGGCGTGCGCATCACAGTGCGTGGTGGATATCTGGATCTGTTGCGGTACGTGACCGCGTTGGAAAAGATGCCCACGCAGATGTTCTGGGGTGAGGCTGGCTTGGCCGTGGAAAAGTATCCCGATGCGGTATTTACGCTGACGCTTTACACGTTGAGTCTGGACAAGATATGGCTGGCCGTATGATGCGCAGAGAAATGTTCGTGATGATCGCGCAGCGCTGGGCCGTACCGGCATGTTGTCTGCTGGCATGTGCCAGCTTCCCCTTGCACGCTGAAGATTTACCCGACCCGACCCGCCCCCCGGCAATCGTATTCTCACCGAGTACTGGTCACACTGGGGCAGACGGGGGTAACCATTCGTCCGGTTTGCAGATGGTGATCATTTCCAAGACACGACGCGCCGCGATCATCGACGGGCAAACGGTCGAATTGTGGGGTACGCATAGCAATGCCAGATTGATTGAAGTCAATGAAGGCGGAGTCGTGCTGCAGCGTGGGCAAAAAAGACAAGTGCTGGCCCTGTTCCCTGGCGTGAAGATCATGCGCAAAGATATCCCGGATAAGCCATCAGGGGAATCAACATCATCGAATGACGATGTTCCAGGTTTTTCAACATCGCCCACAAACAAGATGCAGTCCAATGAAGATAATTCCAGGCCAACAGCGCAAAAGGAGGAAAAATGAGAATAATGTTTTGGCTGGGAGTGCTGCTATTGGCAGGCTGTGCTACTCCACATAGTCAGGATCAGGTGGCAGATTCGATCCGTCAGGAAATGGATCACGCAGCGCAAGAAAGCGTACAGGCAGGCAAGACCACAGAGGCGAACAATGCCTTGCTGCCCCCGCTGGCGATCGGCATGCCAAATGTAGACAGTAAATCACTGGACACGAAATTCGATCTGACCGTGAATAATACGCCGGCCAAGCAGGTGTTCATGTCTATCGTGGCGGGCACGCGTTACAGTATCTTGCTGGACCCCGATGTCAGTGGCAACATTTCACTGAACCTCAAGGATGTGACGGTATTCGAAGCGCTGGAAGCGATACGCGAGATGTACGGTTACGATTACAAGATCGATAGCAGCCGCATCTACATACAGCCGCTTACCTTGCAGACGCGGATCTTTCAGGTGAATTACCTGACCGGACAGCGTGACGGGGCATCGTCGTTGCGGGTGACATCCGGTTCGGTGTCCGACTCTGCCATCGGCACTACTGCTAACTCCAACTCTTCGTCGACAGCGACCAACACGAATTCATCGGCACGCTCCCAGGAAAGCAGCAAGGTTACGATGAGCAGCAAATCTGATTTCTGGGACGAGCTGGAGAAATCGCTGACGGCGATCGTAGGTAATGCCAAGGGCCGCAGTGTCGTGATCAGTCCGATGTCGGGTGTGATCGTGGTGCGCGCGATGGCGTCGGAGATGCGCAATGTCACGGCCTATCTGAAGGCCTCGCAGATATCGGTTGAGCGCCAGGTTATCCTGGAAGCGAAGATCGTCGATGTGCAATTGAACGATAGTTACCAGTCTGGCGTGAACTGGGGTGCATTCAGCAACAATCCGAACAGCCATACTTCAGTCGGTCAATTGTCGCCGGGCACTTCTCTCGCGACGGCAGGGTCAATCACCAACGGGCTGCTAACGTCCACGCCGGGTTCCAGCCTGGCCATGGCTGCTGCAACGACTGGACAGACCACCGGCTCGTTGTTCGGCCTGGCCTTCCAGACCAGCAATTTCGCTGCATTGTTGAATTTCCTCGAGTCGCAGGGCAACGTGCATGTGTTGTCCAGTCCGCGCATCGCCACATTGAACAACCAGAAGGCCGTGCTCAAGGTCGGTACCGATGATTTCTTTGTCACCAATGTCTCGACGACGACCACCTCCGGAGTCGGAGCGGCAACCACCACTCCGAGCGTCACTTTGCAACCGTTCTTTTCCGGTATCGCGCTGGATGTCACACCCAGCATCGACGTGAATGGCGAGATCATATTGCATGTGCATCCGTCGGTCAGTCAGGTCAGCACGGTTACCAAAAACATTGATTTGGGCGGTACAAACGGATCGATCAGTTTGCCGCTGGCGTCCAGTTCGATCTCGGAAACCGACAGCATCGTACGCGCACGTGATGGCCAGATCGTGGCGATTGGCGGCTTGATGCGTCAAGCTTCATCGAATGATGATTCCGGTTTGCCGGGCCTGCCAAAGTCTATGTTTGGTCAAACCAACAAGCGCAGTGAGAAACGCGAGCTGGTGATCCTGCTGAAACCGACCATCGTAAGCAGCGACAAGGATTGGTCAGATGACATCACGCACAGCCGAGACCGGTTCACCGACATGATGGGGAAGGGAACTATCCCTTGATATGTACCTACGACACTTTGGTCTGCGTGAAAAACCCTTCAGCTTAACGCCCGACACCAGCTTCTTTTTTGCCTGTTCCAGTTACCAGGAGGCGCTCAATATCCTGTTGGTGGCTGCGCGTAACGGCGAAGGCTTCATCAAGATCACCGGCGAGGTGGGTAATGGCAAGACCCTGTTGTGTCGGAAATTTCTTGCCACACTGAATCAGGGTCGCCAATCCACCACGCTGATCGGCACCCAGGACCAGGCGGCCGCAGCTGCCACCGCTCCGCGTTTCATCACAGCCTACATACCCAATCCCTATCTTGAGCCGAGCAGTCTGTTGCTGGCGCTGGCGGAAGAGTTCCGCGTCCCGCTGGAAAAAAATGCCGACCAGTATCTGCTGTTGAAAGGGTTGACGCACGCCCTGCTGGAATGCGCGCGCAATGGTCAGCGTGCCCTGGTTTGCCTGGATGAGGCGCAGGCGATGCCGCTGGAGAGTCTGGAAGTGCTGCGTTTGCTCACCAACCTTGAAACCGAAAAGCGCAAATTGTTGCAGGTGGTGTTGTTCGGGCAACCGGAGTTGAATGATCGCCTGAAGCATCATTCGATACGTCAATTGCGCCAGCGCATCAGCTTTCAGTACGACCTGCATGGATTGCGCAAAGACGAACTGGAGCGTTACCTGCGCCATCGTCTGGCGGTGGCGGGATTTGCCGGCGAAACGCTGTTCAGCAATGCTGCGGTGGGCATGCTGCACCGTATCACCGGCGGCACACCCAGATTGATCAACATCGTTGCTCACAAGGCGCTGATGCTGGCATACAGCGATGGGCGGCAGATGGTGATGGCCAGGCATATCCGTGATGCGGCGGCTGACACGCCCGAGGTTAGACGCGATTGGCTGCCCTGGATGCTCGGTTTGGCCAGCCTGGCCGTGATCGTATCGTTGGCGATAGCCTGGATGGTGTCGCAATGAGCGTCATCAATCAAATGCTTAACCAGCTCGAACAACGCGGTGTGCATACCGTTTCCGAACAGACTTTGGTGCGTGCCGTACCGCACAGCAAACGCAGCCATTTCACCCTGTTGTTGAGCTTAGTGCTGGTGCTGGCCGTCGTTATCGCTGTCTGGCAATGGATGCAGGCGCGCAAGCAGGATCTGTCGAGCCATGAAATTGCCGCCAAAGCAAACAAAGTCACAGTCGTTGGCAAGTCCGGAAATATGACACCGCAACCGGCAGTGCCATTAGTTGCCCACCAGCCTGATGTGATTGTGGCGAACCTGCCCGCTTCAAGATTGAGTTTTGAACTGAGTTCGGTGCCACTCCCATCCGCAGTTGTTCAAGATGCTCGGCCTGTGGCAAAACCGGAAAATGCCATTGCAAATAGAACTTCGGTACCGGCAAGATCCATCAAGAAAGCCGAAAAATCTGAACCCGAAATATCCGACACCCTGAGTGCAGTTGAAGATACGGCCAACGAAATTATGCCGATGAAACAGATCAGCCCGGCGCAAAAGGCCGATGCGGAATTTCGCAAAGCGGTGGCACTGATGAAGCAGGGACGGACAGCGGATGCATTGGCGGGGTATAAAACGGCATTGCGACTGGATGAAGACCATGATGCGGCGCGCCAAGCCCTGGTCGCTTTGCTGTTGGAAAACAAGCGTGGCATGGATGCGGAACAGGTGTTGCAGGAACGGCTGAAGAAAAAGCCCGACCATACCGGCTTCGCAATGCTGTTGGCACGCCTGCAAGTCGAGCGTGGCGCGGATGCGGAAGCGACGATCACCTTGGAAAAGGCTTTGCCGTATGCCATAAAACAGGCGGATTACCAAGCCTTCCTGGCAGCGGTACTGCAACGGCAAAATCGCAACGAGGAAGCGATCCTACATTATCAGGTGGTGTTGCAACTTACCCCGGGCAACGGCATCTGGCAAATGGGCTACGGGATATCCCTGCAGGCCTTGCAGCGTATTGATGATGCACGTGCGGCATACCAGCGTGCCCTCGCTAGCCAAACACTCACTCCGGAACTGCAGGCGTACGTAAAACAGAAACTCGCGGCATTGCCCCCGCAGGTCGGACACTGAGGATTCAGTACAAGGTCCTCGACACACGTGTGCCGGCATGCGGCAGAGTCCTTGCCACCACCCATGCGCTGATGTTTGCTGCGCCCTGTTGCGCAATGGCTTTGGCAAGGGCATTCAGGCTGGCTCCGGTGGTCAGCACGTCATCCACCAGCGCGATGTGTTTCCCTGACAGATCCATATCGCAGCTGAACGCGTTGCGTACGTTGCTGTTGCGTTCTTTCCACGGCAGCGCAGATTGCGGTGCGGTGTCACGCACACGCCGGCAGGCGTTCGCCAACAGCGTGAGGCCCAGTTTGCGGGCGACGGTTGTGGCCAGCAATTGCGATTGATTGAAGCCGCGGGAGCGCAGCTTGGCGGGATGCAAGGGCATGGCGACGAGGTAATCCGGCAATTCGGATCGGTCGATGCGCTGCACCAGCTTTCTGGCAAAGGCGTCCGCCAGTGTCAGTTGTTCCCCGTATTTCATGCGCTGGATCAACTTGTCGAGCGGGAAGGCATATTCGAACACGGCGATGGTGCCGGTAAAAAATGGTGGTTGTTTCAGGCAGTGCCCGCACACTTCGCCACCGGGTGTCGGCAAGGCGCAGACCGGGCAATGCGCAGTGTCCAGATAAGGCAATGCAGCATCGCAGGCTGCGCACCACTGACCATTCGGACTCATCCTGTTGCACAGCACGCAAGGCTGCGCCGTGAGGAAGCGCTTAATTTCCGTGCCGGTGTTCAAAAAATAGCTGCGTAAAATTGACAAGCTATCGCCCTTTCAAGGATGATGCGTCTCTCTCAGCCCAAAGTCATGCCCCGCCTAGTCCGTGGGGTTACCGCTTGCAATTGACGCATCATACCAAACACACCAGAAATTATGGACACGCAAACCATCGAATTCATCCGCCCCGTCAAACTTTCCGTTACCGCTACACGCTGGAGCGTGGCTGCGGTTGAAGACCTGTTCAAACTGCCATTCGCCGATCTGCTGTTCCGTGCGCAACAGGTGCACCGCGAGAATTTTGATCCGAATGCGGTACAGCTTTCAACTTTGCTGTCGATCAAGACCGGCGGCTGTTCGGAAGATTGCGCTTACTGTCCGCAATCCGCGTTCAATTCGACCGGCGTGGAGAATCAGAAGATGCTGGATGTGGACGTGGTGGTCGCCGCCGCGCGTGCCGCGCAGCAAAACGGTGCGGACCGGTTCTGCATGGGCGCCGCCTGGCGCGAACCCAGCGAAGAAGATATGGCAGGGGTGGTCGAGATGGTCAGGGCGGTGCGCGGTTTGGGCATGGAAACCTGTGCCACTCTGGGTATGTTGAACGACCGGCAGACCGAACAATTGCGCGATGCCGGCCTCGACTATTACAACCACAACCTGGATACTTCGCCGGAATTCTACGGCGACATCATCAGCACGCGCGATTACCAGGACAGGCTGGATACCCTGGAACGCGTGCGCAAGGCCGGCATGCATGTATGCAGTGGCGGGATCGTCGGCATGGGCGAGAACCTCACGCAACGAGCCGGCCTGATCGCGCAACTGGCCAATCTCGAACCTTATCCCGAGAGCGTGCCGATCAATAATCTGGTCAAGGTCGAAGGCACACCTTTGGCGCA
Source organism: Burkholderiales bacterium (assembly GCA_038203435.1). Lineage (GTDB taxonomy): Bacteria > Pseudomonadota > Gammaproteobacteria > Burkholderiales > Gallionellaceae > Gallionella. The sequence goes on along the minus strand of JBBRDZ010000044.1, from coordinate 6,037 downwards.
GGCTGACGATCTTGATCCGCTGGATTTCGTGCGCACCATCGCGGTGGCGAGGATCACCATGCCGACCGCCAGGGTGCGACTGTCGGCGGGACGATCGCAGATGTCGGATGCGATACAGGCGTTGTGTTTCCTCGCCGGTGCGAACTCGATCTTCTATGGCGAGCAATTGCTGACTACCGGCAATCCCGAGGCAGAACGTGATCGGGCGTTGCTGGACAAATTGGGCATGTACCCGTTCGCCGATAAAAAATGATGCCGACGAGTTCGGCCAGGACGCGAGCTTGACTGTGCTTGGGCAAGGTAACCTTCATAAACTTCTGCGTTGCCGATGCCATTTTTCGAACTTCAATCAGATCTGAATCAGCGCGCAGCTCTAGGCCTGTTGCGCCAGCGCCGTATGCTGCAAAGTCCGCAGGCGCCGCACATCACGGTGGACGGCAAGTCCTATCTGTCATTCTGCAGCAACGACTATCTGGGTCTGGCCAACCATCCGCAGTTGATCGCCGCGCTGCAACAGGGCGCGCAGCAACATGGCGTGGGGGCGGGCGCTGCACATCTGGTCAGCGGGCACGGCGCAACACACCACCAGTTGGAACACGAGCTTGCGTCCTTCGTCGGGAAACCCGCCGCGCTGTTGTTCTCCACCGGGTATATGGCGAATCTGGGCGTGGTGCAGGCACTGGTCGGCAAAGGTGACACGGTATTTGCCGACAAATTCAACCATGCTTCGTTGAACGATGCGATGCAGTTGTCGCGCGCCACGGTCAAGCGCTACCGCCACAACGATATGGCGCAATTGGCTAGCGTGTTAGAGCAATGCGAAAGTGGGCGCAAACTTGTCATCACCGATGCGGTGTTCAGCATGGACGGCGACCTCGCGCTTTTGCCGGAACTGCTGGCGTTATGCGAGCAACATGATGCATGGTTTCTGATCGATGATGCGCACGGTTTCGGTGTGCTGGGTGCGCAGGGACGCGGTTCGCTATCGCATTTCGGCATCGTATCGGAACGGGTGATCTGCATGGCGACACTGGGCAAGGCGGCCGGCGTGTTCGGTGCCTTCGTTGCGGCGGAGCAGGTGGTGATCGACACGCTGGTCAATCATGCGCGCAGCTATGTTTATACGACGGCGACACCGCCGGCACTGGCCAGCGCCCTGTTGGAAAGCTTGCAGCAGATTGCTGATGGCGATGGATTGCGCGGCCATTTGCAGCGGCTGATTGAGCTATTGCGCAGCGGCCTGCGCGGCTTGCCCTGGCCGCAGATGCCATCCACAACCGCGATACAACCGCTGCTGGTTGGAGACAATCAGGCGGCGCTGGACCTGAGCGACCGATTGCGAGAGCGCGGCATCTGGGTCGCCGCGATCCGTCCGCCCACCGTGCCGCAGGGTACGGCGCGTCTGCGCATCACGCTGTCCGCCGCGCATCACGTGACTGATGTGACGCGCTTGATCGAAACACTGCATGAACTTGCACGTTGAGGTAACGGGACAAGGCGCTCCGCTGGTCATGCTGCATGGCTGGGGCATGCACGGCGGCATGTGGGGCGACGCAGTTGTGCAACTGGCGCAGCACTTTCAGGTACACAACGTTGATCTGCCTGGGCATGGCGCAAGTGGGCCGCTGGATTCGTTCACATTGGATAACGTAGTCGAGCATCTTGCAGAACAGTTCGATCAGCCCGTCAACCTGTGCGGATGGTCGCTGGGCGGGCAGATCGCGTTGCACTGGGCGATGCGCAGACCTGAGAAGATAAAGCGTCTGATACTGGTGGCAAGTACACCGTGTTTCGCCGAACGTGACGACTGGCGATTCGGCATGCCGCAAGTTACCCTGCGGCAATTCGCCGCAGAACTGGAAAACGATTTCGCCGCGACGTTGCGCCGCTTTCTCGCACTGCAAGTGCGCGGCAGCGAAGGCGAACGGAAGTTGTTGGCAAAACTTCGCGAACTGTTGCTCAGTCGCGGAGAACCGGATCTGGCTGCGCTGCGCGGCGGGCTGGAGATATTGCGCGATGCGGATCAGCGCGCTGTGTTGCCGGGAATAACACAGCCCGTTTTGATCATGGCGGGTGAACGCGACAGGCTCAGCCCGCCGCAAGCCTCGCGATTCATGGCGCAAAAGATGCCGAATGCACGCATGGTGGAGATCAAGGGCGCGGCACATGCGCCGTTCCTGTCGCACCGTGTAGAGTTTGTGCAGCATGTGGTGGACTTTATGGGCGAGAAACAGGCATGAACGAATTTGAGATCGATAAACGCGAAGTGCGCCGCGCCTTCAGCAAGGCAGCGGCCAACTACGACGCCGAGGCGGTATTGCAGCGCGAAGTATGCACGCGCATGCTGGAGCGACTGGAATACATCAAGCTGCAACCGGCACGCATACTGGATGCGGGCAGCGGTACCGGGTGGGGCGCGCGCCGGTTGGCGCAACATTATCCGGATGCGCAAGTGATCGAGCTCGATATCGCGATCGGCATGTTGCACACCGCGCGCGGGCATTCAAGCTGGTGGCGGAAACTGTTCGGCGGCGCGAAGCAACTGCAGGTATGCGCCGACGTGGAGGCCTTACCGCTGTCCTTCAGCAGTATGGACCTGGTGTGGTCCAACCTTGCGTTGCAGTGGTGCAACGACCTGCCCGCCACCTTCGTTGAGCTGAATCGCGTCACCAGATCGGACGGCCTGGTGATGTTCTCCAGCTTCGGCCCCGACACGCTGAAGGAACTGCGCACCGCATTCGACGGCGTGGACGGCTACAACCACGTCAACCGCTTCGCCGACATGCACGACATCGGCGACATGCTGGTCGCGGCGGGTTTTGCCGACCCGGTGATGGAGATGGAAAAGATCACACTGACCTACGACGACGTGAAAGCGGTGATGCAGGACCTGCGCAGCATCGGCGCGCACAACGCCACCGCAGGCCGCGCACCGGGGATGATGGGCAAGGCGAAATGGACGCGCATCGTGCAGAACTACGAAACCCTGCGCCGCGACGGCAAGCTGCCCGCCACCTTCGAGATCATCTACGGCCATGCGTGGAAAGTACCGGTCAGGAAAACGGCGGACGGCAGAGCTATCATAAAGACACAGTTCAAATTGTGAGCTACTTCATCACAGGAACCGATACGGGTGTCGGCAAGACGCTGGTCAGTTGCGCGCTGCTGCATGGCTTTGCGGCGCAGGGCAGGCGCCTGGCGGGATTCAAGCCGGTGGCCGCGGGCTGCGATGCGGACGGGCACAACGATGATGCCAAGGAGTTGCTCGCGGCGAGTACGGTGCTGCTCACATATGAACAAGTGAACCCGTATTGTTTGCGTGAGGCCATCGCGCCGCATATCGCGGCGCGCAACGAGGGAGTGCGCATCGAACTGCCGCGCATCCTTGCCGCGTATAACGAACTGGTCTGTCAGGCGGACGAGGTGATCGTCGAAGGTGCGGGTGGTTTTCTGGTGCCGCTTAACGACACGCAGAGCAGCGCCGATCTGGCAAAAGAGTTGGGAATGCCGATCATTCTGGTGGTGGGCATGCGGCTGGGCTGCCTCAACCATGCAATGCTGACGGTGCTGGCGATAGACGAATACGGGCTAGAATGTGCGGGTTGGGTAGCGAATGTGCTGGATGCGGGCATGCCCGCGTTGCAAGGGAACATCGATGCGCTGCGCGAGCGCATCGTCGCGCCTTTGCTGGGAGTGGTGCCGAATATGAAGCAACCTGATGCGCGGGTGGTGGCGGGGGTGTTGGATTTGGGTTTGTTGGGGAAGAGGGGCTAGGGGATTTCTGTAGGAGCGGGCCATGCCCGCGATCAATAAATTATCGCGGGCATGGCCCGCTCCTACAGATTCGATTACTCCATGACTGTAGATTGCCTGAGCTTTTCGTTTCTAAAGGACGAGCAATGAATCTTACAAGCATGAGATCACGATTGTTCTTTCTGTTGCTGTTCACGCTGCTGTCCGGTTGCGGCAAGGCTGTCCCACCCAGCCACTTCCACGCGAGCGATGTGACCGGAAAATACCCACAGGCGGATTTTCAACTGACCGATCACAACGGCAAGCCGCGCAGCTTGGTCGATTTTCGCGGCAAGGCGGTGGTGGTGTTCTTCGGTTATATCCATTGCCCGGATGTTTGCCCGACCACGCTGGCCGATCTGGCGCAGACCTTGCGTCTGCTCGGAAAAGATGCGGACCGGGTGCAGGTATTGTTCGTGACGCTCGATCCGGAACGGGACACGCAAACTTTGCTGGCGCAATTCGTGCCGGCCTTTCACCCATCGATACTGGGTTTGTATGGCGACGCACAGGCGACCGCGGATGCTGCTAAGTGTTTCAGGGTGGACTATCAAAAAGTCCCGACCAAGCACGGTTATCTGATGGACCACACCACATTCATCTACATGCTCGACACACAGGGCAAGCTGCGCCTGATGGCCGGTGACCACGAGCCTTCCGACTGGCTGGCGCAGGATATCCGGCAGTTGTTGGCAAGCGCGCAATGAGCGTCTGCGGTATCATGGACGGGTTAATCAATGTCCGATCGGCCTGGCAAAATAGTCATGAGAATTCTGTTGGCGAATGAATATTTGCTGTTGCGCATGAGCGCGTACCCGCAGTTCTGTCGGGCGCGGGTTTTGTCACGGCAAGCCGTACCAGTCTGTGCGTCCAAGTTGCAATCCGGCGGTATCGTACATGGCTGACGCGGGCAGCGACATGCTGAGCACCAGACTGATCGGGCTGCTGCGCGAATCGCGCTGGATATTGCTGGTCGCCTGCGCGTTGTATGTCACCGTCGCCTTGTACGGTTACAACCCGGCCGATCCGGCCTGGTCGCACAGTGTCAGCGGCGCAACGGTGGCCAATCCCGGCGGGACGCTGGGGGCATATCTCGCCGATCTGCTGTTCTACCTGTTCGGCTTCTCCGCCTGGTGGTGTGTGCTGTACCTGCTGCAACGGGTGTGGGCGGGCTATCATGATCTGCGCGCCAACAGCATCTTCAGCAAGCGCACCTGGCTGGTCTCGGTCGCCGGATTCGCGGCGCTGTTGCTGGCCAGCAGCGCCCTCGAAGCGATCCGCCTGTACACGCTAAAGATCCCGCTGCCGCAGGCACCAGGCGGGATGCTCGGCGCGGTACTGGGCCACTCGCTGGAACGCGTGTTCGGCTTTACCGGCGCGACACTGCTGTTGCTGACCCTGATCGCCACCGGCTTCAGCGTGTTCAGCGGATTGTCCTGGCTGCGGTTTGTCGACCGCCTGGGCGAGCTGCTGGAAAGCACCTTCCTCTGGTTGCGCCAGGCCTGGCAGACGCGGCAGGACCGGCGTATCGGCATGCAGGCGAGCAGCGAGCGGGTCGCCATCGTCGAAGAAAAGAAGCGAGTCGAGGAACACCATCCGATACACATCGAGATGCCGCTGATGGAAGTGGCCCAGTCGACACGGGCCGTGAAAGAAAAGCAGGTTGCATTGTTCTCCGACATGCCGGACTCGGTGTTGCCGCCGCTGCATCTGCTCGACCAGGCCACCCAGCACGTCGAAGTGGTTTCTGCCGACACGCTGGAATTCACCTCGCGCCTGATCGAGCGCAAGCTGAAGGATTTCGGCGTCGAAGTGAAAGTGGTGGCCGCCTATCCCGGCCCGGTGATCACGCGTTACGAGATCGAGCCGGCGGTTGGCGTGAAGGGCAGCCAGATCACCAATCTGGTGAAGGATCTGGCGCGCGCCTTGTCGGTGGTCAGCATACGCCTGGTCGAAACGATACCTGGCAAGGCCTACATGGCGCTGGAACTGCCCAATCCGAAGCGGCAGGTGGTGAGGCTGTCCGAGATACTCAGTTCGCAGATATATGCCGATATGGCCTCGGCGTTGACCATCGCGATGGGCAAGGACATTTCTGGCAAGCCGGTGGTCGCCGATCTGGCCAAGATGCCGCATGTGCTGGTGGCGGGGACGACCGGTTCCGGCAAGTCGGTGGCGATCAACGCGATGATTCTGAGCCTGTTGTACAAGGCCGATGCGCGTGATGTGCGTTTGTTGATGATTG
>JBBRDZ010000043.1:0-17655 GCA_038203435.1 Burkholderiales bacterium | reverse complement strand
CTTTTACAGCTTCCATTGCCCTGAACACCCACGGCTACGGCACAAATATACTGCCACGGTGATCCATGCGGACGAGGCAAGCTGCAAACAACATGCGGCTATGGGGTTCGCAGAAGGCTGGGGCAAGGCACTCGAGCAGCTGGTAGCACTGGCGCTAAAGCGTGGCAGTAAGGCCTAAGCTGCTTTGCGTATAAAACTGAACACTTGAGCCCACCAAAAGGCCGTCAAACAGACGGCCATTTCAGTAACTCGTTTGACGACTATCAAAATGGGATATCGTCGTCGAAATTGTCGAAGCTGCCCTTCGCGGCCGGTGCCGATTTAGCCGGTGCCGCGCTGCTGCCTGATGATGATGCCGGTTTGTTCTCCACCACTTCGAAACTGCCGCTGCCGGAAGACTTGCCACCCAGCATGGTCATCTCGTTGACGACGATCTCGGTGGTGTAACGGTCCTTGCCTTCCTTATCCTGCCACTTGCGCGTCTGCAGTTTGCCTTCAACGTAGATCTGCGAACCCTTCTTCAGATACTCACCGGCGATCTCCGCGAGGCGGCGGTAGAACACCAGGTTATGCCATTCGGTCTTTTCCTGTTTCTCGCCGCTCTTGTCCTTCCAGTTTTCGGAAGTCGCCAGCGTCGCGTTGGTCACGGCTTCGCCGCTGGTCATGTAACGGGTCTCCGGGTCTTTGCCGAGACGGCCCACCAGTATCACTTTGTTCACCGACATGTCATGCCCCTTTCATCACGAGTTTATCAACCGCGGCTTCATCGAAACCCTGCATGTCCACTTTGAGACAGGCGATGTTCTCCGCCGCCACCACCATCACTTCGTTCACGCCCTGCAATCGCGCGAGCTGCTTCTGCAATTCTACCGCAGCAGCCTGGTTCATTTCGGACAAATGATACAGTTTGGTGCGTACCGGCGCCGGCGGTTTCATTGTGGATGCAACGATCAGCCACAGTAACAGCAGCGTGATGGCGAACACAAACACCGAATTGCCGCCGACAAATTGCAGCAACGCACCACCGATCGCCGCGCCGGAGAATGCGCCGAGGAACTGCACGCTGCTGTACACGCCCATCGCGGTGCCCTTGGCTGCCAGCGGCGCGATCTTGCTGATCATCGAGGGCAGCGTCGCTTCCAGCACGTTGAATGCGGTAAAGAACACCAGCAGTGCTGCAGCCACGCCCCACAGGCTGTTCTGCGCGAACATCAGCAGAGCCTGAGCGCACATCGCCAGGAAGATGGACAGCATGAATATCTGCTTCATCTTGGCTTTCTTCTCCGCGATGATGATCGGCGGCACCATCAGCACAAACGCGACCAGCATCACCGGCAGATAGATATACCAGTGGTGCGATAACGGCAAACCATCCTTCTGCATCACGAACGGCACCTGCATGAATACCGACATCAGGATCGCGTGCAGGGAGAAGATGCCGAAGTCGAGGCGCAGCAGATCCTTGTTGCGCAACACTTCGGCAAAATGGCCCCAGCTCGCCTCGGTATCACTGTGGAAGCGCGTGATCGCCGGATTCGGAATATAGAATTTCACCACGCCCATCGCCAGCAATGCCAGCACGCCGGTCAGCGCGAAGATACCGGGCACGCCCAACAGATTGTTGAGCATCGGCGACAGCACCATCGAGATCGAGAAAGTAATGCCGATCGTGATACCGATCATCGCCATGGCTTTGGTGCGGACTTCTTCGCGGGTCAGGTCGGCGGTCAACGCCATCACCGCCGCGTTCAGCGCACCCGCGCCCTGTACAACGCGCCCGAGAATGATCACGTAGATGTTGCTGGCATCGGCGGCGATGAAGCTGCCCAGCGCGAACAAGATCAAGCTGATGTAGATCACCGGCTTGCGCCCGTAGCGGTCAGACATCCAGCCGGCCGGGATCTGTAATATCGCCTGCGTCAATCCGTACGCGCCAAGCGCGATGCCGATCAGCAGATGGCTCTCGCCGCCGGGCAGCTGTTCGGCATAGATCGCAAAGATCGGCAGAATGATGAACAAGCCCAGCATGCGCAGGCCATAGATGCTTGCCAAGCCAATGCTGGCGCGACGCTCGATCGCGGTCATGGTATCGGGTACAGGTTGCATGGACTTTTTCGGGATACGTTAAGAGGTGCGCATTTTAGCAGGTCATCTCGACTGCCGGCAGGTATATGCGAGCGCGGATGCGGACTGGGTCATGCGACCGCTTGATGCATGCAGCCTGCTGCAGACTGACGCAAGCAGATGTAGCGGGACAGCCTGTTGTTGCTCAAATTCTGACCGGCCGAAAAAATACTTGCTTGGTTTGTAGTTATGAAAGTTACGCATAACTTTACCCACAGAAACAGTGGGTAACTTTTGGGCGCGAGAGATATCCCGCTCCCATGACATGCTCAGATTACAACTGAGCCTTGGCCTTCCTACCCGGTGCTGCGGGGGGAATATAGCCGGACAGCCGGCAGCGTATACCCTCGATCTTCTTGCCCTTCTCGTAGATGATCGAAGAGCAGGTCATCACCTCCCTTTTTTCGGACAGTTCGGTCAGGTAGAGACGCACCTTGGCAAGCGAAGTACCTGTGGCTACAGCGATCTCATAGTCGAGACGCTCACCATGCTTTTTCAGATATTGCAGGATTTCATTCATATTGGACATTTCCAGAACAGGTCAGGGAAGGCCGCCAAGTATACAGCAACATCACTTCCGGATACAGCCGATCGTACTAAAAATAACCCTTAGTCATTGAAACAACTATTCAATTTTCAGAAAAATGAACATTTTTAGCTGGCTGGTCGTCATTATGGGCTTGTTGTGCATATTTCCCGCAGTTCGGTACCTTGATATAAGATACAGGCCGGAATGGACGCTGTTGACCGGGTGCGAAACCGGCCAGCGATCCGCCAAGTATGGAATACGCGCGGCGCGGCTGAATGTCAAAAAGCCGTTGTGGCCGAAGCCTGTACTTGTGCATGCAACATGTTTGTTTGATTCGTCCCAACGTAGGTTCGCAGCTGGCTGCAATAACGAAGCTCGATGAAAATATCTGAACACCTGATATCGGAGTATCGCAACGCCAATTATTGCGTGACTCTTTCCGGAGCCGAAACCGTCCTGCGGATCGGACAACCCTCGATCGAATTGGCAAGCCTGTTGACCAGGCATGCTGCGTCCGGAGCTGTTTTCATCACGGCATGGAATCCATTGGGCAATGTCCTGAGTGAATCCGAAAATATCTCCGCCAACAAGTTATTGAAGCAAGGCCTTGCCAGGATAGCCACAGTCGTTCTGTCTGGTTATGGTTCCAGCCCGGATGGCACCAGGCGGGAAGAAAGCTTTCTCGCGTTGCCCGTTTCCAGGCACGATGCGGCCGAATTATGTTGTCGATATGCTCAAAACGCCGTTGTCTTCATCAGCCCAAGCGGCGTACCGGAATTGATCTTTCATCCGCATGCCGGCACTACCGATCCATTGACGCCCAGGAACAACCGGGCCACATGAAAATATCTTGCTCCGTCTAACCAAGTTGCCGCTATGCGCGTTGCCCGCTTGTTCCGGCCAAAGGTCCATATTGCACAAATAAATCTGATCTATGACATGGGGACGCGGGTTGAACTGAGTGGTACAAGGATAATCTGCATTGTGCATCCCGGACCGGCGGACTCAGGAACAGCTGAACGTCAATGACACACAAACCTTTGTGGTATCCAATGCAGAGTCGGCTGTCTATTAAGCAACTGCCGGCATGGATGGAAAGTCCACTGCGAGTGCCCTGCGGGTAACAATAGCCAAACTCCCCAAATTTCCACGCAACTTGCTCCTCTCAGCCGAAACTGACTGCCAGACATGCACGAAGGCAATATCACACAGGCCACCCTATCCGCGAGGACAAGCAGCGCGTGCCCATGACCGAAAACGATCCGTTTGCCAAGGCAACTATCCAAAACATGGAATCGTGGTTTGCTCCAGGCACTGGAGAATCTGCCCGATTTCCCGCGGGAAAGACTGTAAACCGTCCGGCTCAGCCACACCGGAACGGCATATAGCCTATCTGTGGGACCAAACGCATGCGCAAAATGCAAGCTGCCAGTGATCGCCAAGTGATCTCGGGTTGGGAAAGCAGCGAAAATCGCGTATATTGGCAGGTCGCCTAAATCAAGTTGGTTTGCATGGAACTGATACGCATACGCGGTGCCCGCACCCACAATCTAAAGAATATCAGCCTTGATCTGCCGCGCCACAAGCTGGTGGTGATCACCGGCTTGTCCGGTTCCGGCAAGTCTTCGCTCGCATTTGACACCTTGTATGCCGAAGGGCAGCGCCGCTATGTCGAATCGCTGTCCGCCTATGCACGGCAGTTCCTGCAACTGATGGAGAAACCGGATGTCGATCTGATCGAGGGCCTGTCCCCCGCTATTGCGATCGAGCAGAAAGCCACCTCGCACAACCCGCGTTCTACGGTCGGCACTGTGACCGAGATCCACGATTATTTGCGCCTGCTGTTCGCGCGTGCCGGCAACCCCTACTGTCCTCAGCACGACCTGGTGCTGCAGGCACAATCGGTCGGACAGATGGTCGACCATGTGCTGCAACTGCCGCAGGACACGCGCATCATGATCCTTTCGCCGCTGGTGGTAGAACGCAAGGGCGAGCAACTCGACCTGTTCGACGAGTTGCGCGCACAGGGCTTCACCCGACTGCGCATCAACGGCAAGGTGTACGAGATCGATGCCTTGCCGGCCCTGCAGAAAACCAAAAAGCATACTGTCGAGATCGTGGTGGACCGGCTCAAGGTCAATGATGATGCCAAACAACGCCTGGCCGAGTCTTTCGAGACCGCGTTGCGCCATGCCGACGGCCGCGCGATCGCGGTCGAAATGGACAATGACAAAGAGCACCTGTTTTCGGCGAAATTCGCCTGCCCGATCTGCGACTATTCGCTGCCGGAACTGGAACCGCGCCTGTTCTCGTTCAACAATCCGATGGGCGCCTGCCCGAAATGCGACGGACTCGGCAACATCAGCTTCTTCGATCCCAAGCGCATCGTCGCCTTCCCGACGCTCAGCCTGAGCTCCGGCGCGATCAAGGGCTGGGATCGGCGCAACCAGTTCTATCATCAGCTGCTTGCCGGGCTGGCCAAGCATTACAGTTTTGATATCGAGCAGTCCTACGAAAGCCTGCCGGAAAAGATCCAGGACGTCATCCTGTACGGCAGCGGCAAGACCGAGATCGCGTTCCAATACCTGAATGAGCGTGGCAAACCGACTCTCCGCGAACACAGTTTTGAGGGCGTGGTGCACAATCTGGAGCGCCGCTACAAGGAGACCGACTCCCCTACCGTGCGCGAGGAACTGGCGAAATACCTGAACGGCTGTGTGTGCCCGGAGTGCAACGGCACACGCCTGCGCATCGAGGCGCGGCATGTGCGCGTCGCGGACAAGAACCTGTACGAGATCAGCGCGTTGCCATTGAAGCAGGCGCTGACTTTCTTTCAGGGTCTGACGCTGCAAGGGCAGAAGCAGGCGATTGCGGAAAAGATCGTGCACGAGATCGCCAGCCGGCTGATCTTCTTGAACAACGTCGGGTTGGAATATCTGTCACTGGAACGCTCCGCCGAAACCCTCTCCGGCGGTGAAGCACAGCGCATCCGCCTTGCTTCACAGATCGGCTCGGGGTTGACCGGGGTGATGTATGTGCTGGACGAGCCGTCCATCGGACTGCACCAGCGCGACAACGACCGCCTGTTGACCACGCTGAAAAAACTGCGCGACATGGGCAACAGCGTGATCGTGGTGGAACACGACGAGGAAGCGATCCGTGCTGCCGACCATGTCGTGGACATGGGCCCAGGCGCGGGCGAACACGGCGGCATGATCGTGGCGCAGGGAACGGCCGACGAGATCTGCGACAACAAACAATCGCTCACCGGCGATTATCTGACCGGACGACGCCGCATAGCGATGCCGAAGAAAATCACCCAACCCGACACGGAGCGCATGATGCAGATCGTCGGTGCTTCCGGCAACAACCTGAAGGACGTGACACTGAATCTGCCGGTCGGTCTGATGGTGTGCGTGACCGGTGTATCCGGCTCGGGCAAATCAACGCTGATCAACGACACGCTGTATCCCGCGGTGGCGCAGCATCTGTATGGCAGCAACACCGAACCGGCACCCTATACCGGGATCAGCGGCATGGAGTTCTTCGACAAGGTGATCAACGTCGACCAGAGCCCGATCGGGCGCACGCCGCGCTCCAACCCGGCCACCTACACAGGCCTGTTCACCCCGATTCGCGAACTGTTCGCCGGCGTGCCTGCTTCGCGCGAACGCGGTTACGGTCCGGGACGTTTCTCGTTCAACGTCAAGGGTGGGCGCTGCGAATCCTGCCAGGGCGACGGCATGATCAAGGTCGAGATGCATTTCCTTCCGGACGTATATGTGCCTTGCGATGTGTGCCATAGCCAGCGCTACAACCGCGAAACACTGGAGATCCAGTACAAGGGCAAGAACGTACATCAGGTGCTGCAGATGACGGTGGAACAGGCGCATGAATTCTTCAAACCGGTACCCATCATCGCGCGCAAACTGAAGACACTGCTTGATGTCGGCCTTGGCTATATCACGCTGGGTCAATCCGCCACCAAGCTGTCCGGCGGCGAAGCACAGCGCGTCAAACTCTCCCTGGAACTATCCAAGCGCGACACCGGACGCACTCTGTACATACTCGACGAGCCGACCACCGGCCTGCATTTCCACGACATCGCGCTGCTGCTGAAAGTGATCCACAAGCTGCGTGATCAGGGCAATACGGTGGTGGTGATCGAACACAACCTGGATGTGATCAAAACCGCAGACTGGGTGATCGACCTGGGACCGGAAGGCGGGGAAGGCGGCGGACGCATCATCGCCGAAGGGACACCGGCAGCGCTGGCGCAGAACAAGCTCAGCGTGACCGGGAAATATCTGCAACACGCGCTCGAAAAGTGATACGCACGGTTTATGTTGTACATATCCGAACAGATCAGCATTGCGGATTCCGAGATCGAAATGAGCGGCATACGCGCGCAAGGCGCGGGCGGTCAGAATGTCAACAAGGTCTCCTCCGCCATCCACCTGCGCTTCGATATTAATTCATCGTCTTTGCCGGAAATTTACAAGGAGAGGTTGCTGCAACTGACCGATAGGCGCATCTCAAGCGACGGTGTGGTGATCATCAAAGCGCAGCGCTATCGCAGCCAGGACAAGAACCGCGAGGATGCACTTGCACGTCTGCAGGTGTTGATCAGCAGCGCTGCCATCATACCCAAGGCCCGCACCGCGACCAGACCGACCCGTGCTTCCAGAAAACGGCGCTTGGATGGCAAGACGCAACGCGGACAACTGAAATCATTGCGCGGCAAGGTTGAAGAATAAGCAGAAGTGCGAAATGCAAAAAGCCGGACGAATCCGGCATTTTTGTTTGCTGCTGAGTTACCGATTATTCTACATCGACCGCAGTTGCATCTGCCGGGCGGTCCATCAACTCGATCATTGCCATCGGCGCGTTGTCGCCCTTGCGGAAGCCGAACTTGAGGATGCGCAGGTAGCCGCCGTTGCGGGCCGCATAGCGCGGGCCGAGTTCGTCGAACAACTTGGTGACCATTTCACGGTCGCGCAAGCGGGCAAATGCCAGCCGGCGGTTCGCCAGACTCGGGGTCTTGCCCAGTGTCAGGATGGGCTCTGCGACACGACGCAATTCCTTGGCCTTGGGCAAAGTTGTCTTGATCAGTTCATGACGCAACAGCGACACGGTCATGTTGCGAAACATCGCCAGACGGTGACTGCTGGTACGGTTGAGTTTTCTTAAACCTAAACGGTGACGCATGATTAGCCTTTCTTGCTACTATATTGTTGTACTGTTTGAAACCGCAGCGACAGGCCAGTTTTCCAGCTTCATGCCCAGCGACAAATTATGCTCGGCGAGAACTTGCTTGATTTCGTTAAGCGACTTGCGGCCCAGATTCGGGGTGCGCAACAGGTCGTTTTCGGTGTACTGGATAAGATCGCCGATGTAATGGATACTTTGCGCCTTGAGGCAGTTAGACGAACGCGGGGTCAGCTCCAGATCATCCACCGGACGCAACAGGATGGGGTCGACTTTGGGAGCCTGAACCTTCTCCACGATCGGTTCCGTTCCTTCCAGCGCAGCGAACACCGAGAACTGGTCGACCAGGATACGCGCCGCATTGCGGATCGCTTCCTCCGGATCGACCGCACCGTTGGTTTCGATATGCAGAACCAGCTTGTCCAGATCGGTGCGTTGTTCAACGCGCGCGCTTTCCACAGCGTAGCTTACCCGGCTGACCGGGCTGAACGACGCATCCAGCGCGATATGGCCAACTGCACGGGTCTCGTTGGGCGCCAACCTGGAGATCGCGGACACATAGCCGCGACCCTGTTCCACCTTGATCTGCATGTCCAGCTTGCCGCCGGCAGTCAGATGCGCGATCACATGATCAGGATTGATGACTTCCACATCTGCATTGCCACTGATATCAGCCGCAGTCACCACACCCTGGCCTTCTTTTTTGAGGGTCAATACGACTTCGGGTGTGTTGTGCAAACGCATCACCACACCTTTGAGGTTCAACAGAATGTCCACGACATCTTCCTGCACGCCGTCGATTGTCGCGTATTCATGCAACACACCTGCCATCTTGACTTCGGTCGGTGCGGCACCCTGCATGGACGACAACAGGATACGACGCAGTGCATTGCCCAATGTATGGCCGTAACCGCGTTCAAAGGGTTCCATCACCACTTTGGCCTGGGTGTCGGAGATCTTCTGCACATCGATGATGCGGGGTTTCAAAAATTCATTCTTAGACATACGCTACTCCCGGGGAATTACTTGGAATACAACTCGACCACGAGATGCTCGTTGATGGTTGCAGGCAGCTCGGCGCGTTGGGGCTTGGCTTTAAATGTCCCCTTGAAAGCTTTGGTGTCCATCTCGATCCATTCCGGGAAACCGCGCTGTTCGGCCGCAGCGATTGCCGCCTTGATGCGCAGTTGCGTCCTGGATTTTTCGACCACTTCAACCACGTCACCGGGACGCACTTGATAGGAAGGGATGTTGACACGCTTGCCATTGACCAGCAGCGCGTTGTGACGCACCACCTGGCGCGCTTCGGAACGCGATGCGCCGAAACCCATGCGGTAGGACACATTGTCCAGACGCGATTCCAGGATCTGCAACAGGGTTTCGCCGGTGATACCGCGCTGATTGGCAGCCTGCTTGTAAGTCAGGCGGAACTGCTTCTCCAGCACGCCGTAGATGCGACGCACTTTTTGCTTTTCGCGCAACTGTCCGCCGTACTCGGACAGACGGTTATTCTTCTTCTGTCCGTGCTGGCCGGGCGGATAAGCCCTGCGCTCAACACCGCATTTGTCGGTGAAACATTTTTCGCCCTTCAGGAACAGCTTCTCGCCTTCGCGGCGGCACTGACGGCATTTTGCATCAAGATTTCTAGCCAAGATCGACTCCCAATTGTTTAGATACGACGCTTTTTAGGCGGACGGCAGCCGTTGTGCGGCACCGGTGTGATATCGGATATGCTGGTGATCTTAAAACCAGCCGCGTTCAACGCGCGCACAGCGGATTCACGGCCTGGGCCGGGTCCCTTGATGCGCACTTCAATATTCTTGACGCCGCATTCGGCGGCTGACTTGCCCACCGTCTCGGCCGCAACCTGGGCTGCGAACGGTGTGCTCTTACGCGAACCCTTGAACCCGTTCGCACCACTGGTGGACCATGCCAAGGTATTGCCCTGACGGTCGGTGATGGTGACGATGGTGTTATTGAAGGAAGCGTGAACATGCGCGATTCCTTCGGCAACGTTCTTTTTTACTTTCTTGCGCACTTTCGTGCTTGGCTTGGCCATACTTTGTTCCTCTAAGGCGTTAAAGCAAACTTACTTTTTGGCACCGGCAATCGCCTTGCGCGGGCCCTTGCGGGTACGAGCATTGGTGCGAGTGCGCTGACCGCGACAGGGCAAACCGCGACGATGACGCACACCGCGATAGCACCCCAAATCCATCAGGCGCTTGATGTTCATCGTCGTTTCACGGCGCAAATCACCTTCCACCGTAATCTTGGCGACTTGTTCGCGCAGCTTTTCAACCTCCGCGTCGGTCAGGTCTTTCATCTTGGTGGCAGCGTTCACACCCGCCGCCGCACAAATGACTTGCGAGCGAGTGCGTCCGATCCCATAGATTGCCGTCAAGGCAATCACTGCGTGTTGATGGTTGGGGATATTGACCCCTGCTATACGTGCCATGCAGCTACCCTATCTTTTGAAAGTCGAAAATTATAACACCCAAAGCCGGTATTGCTCAATCAGCCCTGGCGTTGCTTGTGGCGTGGCTCGGTGCAAATCACACGCACCACGCGTTTACGAATCACGATCTTGCAGTTGCGACAGATCTTTTTTACCGATGCCTGAACTCTCATTTTCTTCTCCTTGCCTGCTTTACTATTTAGCGCGGAACACGATGCGCGCCTTGCTCAAATCATAAGGTGTCAACTCTACCGTCACCTTGTCGCCAGGCAGGATCCGAATATAGTGCATTCGCATCTTTCCTGAAATATGCCCCAACACCACATGCCCATTCTCGAGCTTGATCCTGAATGTTGCATTTGGCAACGACTCTTCAACCTCGCCCGCCATTTGAATCACATCTTCTTTGGACATTAGCGTGTCAACCCGCCTTTGAAGTTGGCCTTCTTCAGCAACCCTTCATACTGGTGCGACATCAGGTATGACTGCACCTGCGTCATGAAGTCCATCGTCACCACCACCATGATCAACAGCGAGGTGCCGCCAAAATAAAACGGCACGTTCCACTTGACCACCAGAAATTCAGGCAGCAGGCAAACCAGCGTGATGTAAACCGCACCGATCATGGTCAGGCGCGTTAAAATCTTTTCAACGTAATGCGCAGTCTGCTCGCCGGGACGTATGCCGGGCAAGAACGCACCGCTCTTTTTCAGGTTCTCCGCAGTCTCTTTCGGGCTGAACACCAGCGCGGTGTAAAAAAAGCAGAAGAACACAATCGCAGCCGCATAAAACAGCACATAAATCGGTTGTCCGGGAGACAGTTTGTCACTGACATCCTTCAACCAGGTCATCCCTGGGCTGCTGCCGAACCAGCCGGCAATCGTCGCGGGAAACAAAATAATGCTAGAAGCGAAAATTGGCGGGATCACACCGGCCATGTTCAACTTCAGTGGCAGATGCGAACTTTGCCCTCCGTAAACCTTGTTACCTACTTGGCGCTTGGCATAATTCACCAATATCTTGCGCTGCCCACGTTCGACAAATACCACCAACGCCGTGACCGCGATCGCGCCGAAAAACAGCGCCAACACCAGTGGAATGGAGAACGCGCCGGTACGGGCCAATTCCAGTGTGCTGCCGATGGCGCGCGGCAATCCTGCTGCGATACCTGCAAAAATGATCAGTGAGATACCGTTACCCAGTCCGCGCTCGGTGATCTGTTCGCCCAACCACATCAGGAACATCGTACCGGTCACCAGCGTGACCATGGTGGTCAGCTGGAACATGCCGCCGGGATTCAGCACCAGACCATGTTGCGTCTGCAATGCCAACGAGATTCCAAAAGACTGAAACAACGCCAGGCCCAATGTGCCATAGCGCGTGTACTGGGTGATTTTTCGGCGACCAGCCTCACCTTCCTTCTTCAATTGCTCGAGATGAGGCACCGCTATCGCAGCCAACTGCATGATGATCGATGCAGAGATGTACGGCATGATGCCCAGCGCAAATATCGTGAAACGCGACAATGCACCGCCCGAGAACATATTGAACATGCCCAGAATACCGTTGGTCTGCGACTTGAACAGATCCGCCAACACAGTCGGGTCGATACCGGGTACCGGAATATGCGCCCCGATACGGAACACGATCAGCGCACCCAGCAAAAACCAGAGGCGGCTGCTCAGATCGCCGTATTTGCCCTTGCTCCCGGCCTTGACTGCTGTATTCACTTATTAACCTTACTCAGCGATGCTTCCGCCAGCGGCTTCAATCGCCGTGCGTGCACCCTTGGTAGCCAGCAAGCCCTGCAACTTCACCGCACGGCTTATTTCGCCGCACAGAATTACTTTTACCGTCAGCGCATTCGCATGCACGAAACCCGCCTGCTTGAGCGCCAGCATGTCGATGTTGTCGACCGGCATCTTCTGCAGATCCGACAAACGTACTTGCGCAGTGTCGTTGCGCGTCAGCGAAACAAAACCACGCTTGGGCAAACGACGTTGCAGCGGCATCTGACCGCCTTCGAAACCGACCTTGTGAAAACCACCGGCGCGAGACTTTTGTCCTTTGTGACCGCGACCTGCAGTCTTGCCCAAACCGGAACCGATGCCGCGTCCGACGCGGCGCTTCGCATGCTTGGCGCCTGCTGCTGGCTGAATTTTATTGAGTTGCATTTGTTATGCCTCGCACTTAACCATGTAAAACACTTTGTTGATCATGCCGCGCACGCAAGGAGTGTCCTCCAGTTGCACGGTGTGATTGATACGACGCAGACCCAGTCCGCGTATGGTATCGCGGTGCGACTGCTTGGTGCCGATCAGACTTGTGATCTGCGTCACTTTGATGGTCTTGGTACTTGTTTTGGCTTTTGTCATGACTTACCCCAAAATCTCTTCAATGTTCATGCCGCGTTTGGCCGCGATCTCCGACGGCGAATTCATTGCGATCAATCCGTTCAAGGTGGCACGCACCACGTTGTACGGATTGCTTGAACCGATACATTTGGCCAGCACGTCACGCACACCCACCGCTTCGAACACGGCACGCATCGCACCACCGGCGATGATGCCGGTACCTTCAGAAGCTGGCTGCATAAGCACTTTTGCCGCACCATGCCGGCCGATCACGGTGTGGTGCAGCGTGCCATTCTTCAGGTTGACCTTGGCCAGATTGCGGCGTGCTTCATCCATGGCTTTTTGCACGGCAACCGGCACTTCCTTCGACTTTCCCTTGCCCATTGCGATGCGACCATCACCATCACCAACCACGGCCAGTGCGGCAAAGCCCATGATACGGCCACCCTTGACCACCTTGGTGACACGGTTCACGGAGATCATCTTTTCGATCAGTCCGTCATCGCGCTTTTCCTGTTGCTGCATTTTTCCTTGCGGCTTAGCCATCACTCAACTCCAATTAGAACTGCAGACCATGTTCACGCGCGGCCTCAGCCAACGCCTTGACACGGCCATGATATCGGTTTCCGGAACGGTCAAAAGCAACCTGGGTAATACCGGCGCTTTTCGCCTTTTCCGCGATACGCTTTCCCACCACCATCGCAGCAGACTTGTTGCCGCCGTTTGCGATCGACTTGCGCACTTCAGCCTCGGCGCTGGATGCGCTGGCCAACACTTTGCTGCCGCAGGCAGAGATCACCTGGGCATAGATATGAAAATTGGTGCGACTGATTGCCAAACGAACTGATTTCTTTTCAGCAATGCGTGCACGGGTTTTGCGTGCTCTGCGCTGACGCGCTTGTTTTTTGATCAACATATCCGCCTCAATTATTTCTTCTTGGTTTCTTTCAAAATCACCACTTCGTCGCTATAGCGCACACCCTTGCCCTTGTATGGCTCAGGCTCACGGAAAGCGCGAATTTCGGCGGCGACTTGCCCAACTTGCTGTCTGTTGACACCCTTCAACACGACTTCTGTCTGCGTCGGCGTTTCCACTTTCACCCCGGCCGGCATCTTGTAGGAGACCGGATGCGAGTAGCCCAACGTCAGGTTCAGCGTGTCACCGGCGGCTTGTGCACGATAACCGACACCAACCAGCGTCAACTTGCGCTCGAAACCGGTGCTGACGCCCTTGACCATGTTGGCCAGCAATGCGCGGATCGTGCCGGACATCGCATTGGATTGCTTGGAGTCATTGACTGTGCCGAACAACAGGCTGTCGCCCTTGCGCACTACAGTCACATCACCAGACAAGACCTGGTTAAGGGTACCCAATGGTCCCTTTACCTTGATTTCATTCTCGGCCAGCGTAACTTCGACACCACTGGGCACCACGACAGGATTTTTGGCTACTCTGGACATGCTTACCTCACTAAGCTACTACGCACAGCACTTCACCGCCAATACCATTGGCGCGCGCTTTGCGGTCGGTCATCAAACCCCTGGATGTTGACACGATGGCGATACCCAGACCGTTCATGACCCTGGGAATATCATCGGATCCCTTGTAAATGCGCAAACCGGGACGGCTGATGCGCTGGATCTGTTCGATCACCGGACGCCCGCTGTAATACTTCAGGCCGATTTCCAGTGTGGCTTTGCCACCGTCACCGGAAGTCACATTGAAACCGTCGACATAACCTTCGGCTTTCAACACTTCGGCAATCGCGACCTTCAATTTTGAAGAAGGCATCACAACTGTAGTTTTTTCCGCAAGCTGCGCATTGCGAATGCGCGTCAACATGTCGGAAATTGGATCACTCATACTCATATATTTCTCCTACCAGCTGGCCTTAACGATACCGGGAATCTCACCGCGCATCGCGAATTCACGCAACTTGATACGCCCCAAACCAAACTTCTTGAAAGTACCGCGCGGACGACCAGTCAACGCGCAACGATTGCGCAGACGCACCGGACTTGAGTCACGCGGCAACGCTTGCAACTGCAGGCGAGCTGCGGTGCGCTCTTCGTTGCCCAGCTTTACATTCGAAATCGCTGCCAGCAACACTGCGCGTTTGGCTGCGAACTTCGCCACCATTGCACGGCGTTTTTGTTCACGGTTGATAACTGCCATCTTAGCCATTATTCTTCCCTCATTTCTTTAATGGGAGTTTGAATGCCAATAAAAGTGCTTTGGCTTCTTCGTCAGTTTTCGCGGAGGTGGTGATGGTGATGTTCATGCCACGCAACGCATCGATCTTTTCGTACTCGATTTCCGGAAATATGATCTGCTCCTTGACGCCCATGTTGTAGTTGCCGCGGCCGTCAAATGACTTACCGGAGATGCCGCGAAAATCGCGGATACGCGGAATCGCCACGGAAATCAGGCGATCCAGGAATTCATACATTCGCTCTTTGCGCAATGTCACCTTGCAGCCGACCGGGTAACCCTCGCGAATCTTGAAACCGGCGATCGACTTTTTCGATACAGTAACGACCGGCTTCTGGCCCGCGATCTTTTGCATATCGCCCACCGCAAATTCCATCACCTTCTTGTCAGCGACCGCTTCGCCGACACCCATGTTCAGGGTGATCTTTTCGATGCGCGGCACTTCCATCACGGACTTGTAGCCAAACTGCTTCATCAGGTCTTTGGCGACCTTGTCCTTGTAAAAACCATACAAACGAGCCATGCTCTATACCCCTTAAGCGTCAATCACTTCGCCATTGGAACGGAACACGCGAACCTTGCGTCCATCTTCCAGCGATTTAATACCGACCCGGTCACCCTTTTTCGCGGCCGCGTTGTAGATCGCGACATTCGATATGTGGATCGGCAATTCCTGCTCCACGATACCGCCGGTCAATCCCTTTACCGGGTTGGGCTTCTGATGTTTCTTGACTTTGTTGATACCGCCAACCAGCAGGTATTCACCCAGGACACGCAGCACGCTGCCACGATTTCCCTTGTCTCTACCCGTGATTACGATCACGTCATCGTTTTTCTTAATCTTGCGCATGATTTTCCTCGACTCGATCCGTCTCTGCTTACTGAACTTCTGGGCTTACAGCACTTCCGGTGCCAGCGAAACGATCTTCATGAACTTTTCGGTGCGCAACTCGCGTGTAACCGGTCCGAAGATACGTGTGCCAATGGGCTCCAGCTTGGCATTCAGCAATACCGCTGCATTGCCGTCAAACTTGACCAGCGATCCATCGGAGCGGCGTACGCCCTTGGCAGTGCGAACCACCACGGCGTTGTACACTTCGCCCTTCTTCACACGGCCGCGCGGAGCTGCATCCCTGATGCTGACCTTGATGACATCACCAACGGAAGCATAACGGCGCTTGGACCCACCCAATACCTTGATGCACATAACTGAGCGTGCTCCGGTATTGTCAGCCACATCTAAAACAGACTGCATTTGTATCATTTTTTACTCTCCCACTTGTACCGCTCACAGCGGCCAGTTTTGGAACCCGTTCGGGTTAGGTCGCCGCAAGCGGCGATGAAACGAAGCCGCGCATTATATGCTAATTCAGGAATGTCGCAAGCAGAAATTACAATTAATTCGCCATGCCCTTCTCGAGCAACTTGGATACCCGCCAGGCTTTGGTCTTGGCAAGCGGACGGCACTCTTCGATCATGACCATGTCACCAGCATGGAACTCGTTGGCTTCATCATGCGCGTGATACTTCTTCGACACGCGAATGATCTTGCCCAGCAAGGGATGCTTGACTTTACGCTCGACCAACACCGTCACGGTCTTGTCCATTTTATCGCTGGTCACAATGCCGGTCAGGGTACGCTTCATCTTGGATTCGATTGTTGCTTTATCTTCGCTCATTTCTGTGCACCTTTTTGTGTCAACACAGTCTTAACCCGAGCAATATCACGGCGTACCTTGCGAAACTCACTGGTGTTGGTCATTTGTTGTGTTGCAACCTGCATGCGCAGGCCGAACTGCGCTTTGGTCAATGACAGCAGCTCGGATTGCAAATCGGCTGCAGACTTGGCTTTAAGATCACTGGCCTTCATGTTATGTCCCTACCTGTCTAACTACAAAAGTGGTGGCCAGCGGCAGCTTTGCCGCAGCCAAACGAAATGCTTCGCGTGCCAGGGTCTCGTCCACACCGTCCATTTCGTACAACATCTTGCCCGGCTGAATCTCGGCGACGTAGTACTCGGGATTACCCTTGCCGTTTCCCATACGAACTTCGGCCGGCTTTTTGGAGATCGGCTTGTCCGGGAAGATGCGGATCCAGATACGCCCGCCACGCTTGATATGACGGGTCATGGCGCGACGCGCTGCTTCGATCTGACGCGCGGTCAAACGCCCGCGCACCACCGCCTTCAGCCCAAACTCGCCGAAACTCACCTTGTTGCCACGGGTGGCGATGCCGGTGTTGCGGCCCTTTTGCTCCTTGCGGAATTTCCTTCTAGCTGGTTGTAGCATGCTTCACTCCCGACTTTCTTGCTTTCTTTTCCGGCTCGGCAGCGACTGGCGTCACCGCTTCCTGATCCGTCATTTCACCCTTGAATACCCAGACCTTTACGCCGATGATGCCGTAGGTGGTCTTGGCCTCGGACGTACCGTAATCGATATCCGCACGCAATGTATGCAATGGCACACGGCCTTCGCGATACCACTCGGTACGTGCGATTTCGATGCCGTTCAAACGGCCCGCGCTCATGATCTTGATGCCCTGCGCGCCAAGACGCATCGCATTTTGCATCGCACGCTTCATCGCGCGGCGGAACATGATTCGTTTCTCAAGCTGCGAAGTGATGCTCTCGGCGATCAATTGCGCATCGATCTCGGGTTTGCGCACTTCTTCGATCGCCACATCGACCGATTGCAGGCCCATGCGCTTGCGCAGTTCGGCGCGCAATGATTCGATGTCTTCGCCCTTCTTGCCGATCACCATGCCGGGACGCGCG
>JBBRDZ010000042.1:0-18275 GCA_038203435.1 Burkholderiales bacterium | reverse complement strand
GACCATGCAGGCCAACTGGATAGGCAAGAGCTACGGGGTGCGTTTTGCCTTCCCATGTACGCTGGACGACAAGGAAGAAAAACTGTGGGTCTACACCACGCGCGCCGACACCATCATGGGCGTGACCTTCGTCGCCGTCGCCGCAGAACATCCGCTGGCGCAGCATGCCGCGAGGAACAATGCGCAAGTCGCCGCTTTCGTCGAAAAGTGCAAACACACTTCAGTGATAGAAGCAGATATGGCGACCATGGAAAAGGAGGGCGTCGATACCGGGCTGAAAGTCACCCATCCGCTGACCGGCGAACAAGTCCCGGTGTGGATCGGCAACTACGTGCTGATGGGCTATGGCGAAGGCGCGGTGATGGCGGTGCCGGCGCATGACAAACGTGATTTTCATTTTGCGCAGAAGTATAAGTTGCCCATTAAACAGGTCATTTACGCACATGAGTCTCAAGGGGTAATGGACGCGGTAAGAACAGCAGTTCTCAATGCCGCCCCGGAAATAACAAATGAACAACTTGTGGAAGTGCTGTCAGCTTCAGATAACACATTCACAGATGACTTTTGGCAGGAGTGGTATGAAAGCAAAGCCGGTTTTTGCGTTGATTCTGGCAAATATGATGGCCTGAATTACCAGCAAGCCGTGGATGCCATCGCCGCCGACTTGAAAGCAAAAGGACTGGGCGACAAGCAGGTGCAATGGCGTTTGCGCGACTGGGGCGTTTCGCGCCAGCGTTATTGGGGCTGCCCGATTCCCATCATCCATTGTGACGCCTGCGGCTCGGTGCCGGTGCCGGAGGATCAATTGCCGGTGGTACTGCCGGAAGATTGCGTGCCGGAGGGTTCCGGCAATCCCTTGCTCAAGCGCGCAGATTTTCTGAACGTGTCTTGCCCCAAGTGCGGCAAGCCCGCAATACGTGAAACCGATACGATGGACACCTTCGTCGATTCGAGCTGGTATTACGCCCGATATGCGAGCGGCTTCAAGTCCGACTCGATGGTGGACGAGGAGACCAATTACTGGATGCCGGTCGACCAATATATCGGCGGCATCGAACATGCGATATTGCATCTGCTGTATTCACGCTTCTGGAGCAAGGTGATGCACAAGCTGGGCTTGGTGAACTACGACGAACCGTTCGCCAACCTGCTCACCCAGGGCATGGTGCTCAACCATATTTTCTCGCGCCCTACCGACAAGGGCGGCATCGAATACTTTGCACCGGAAGAAGTGGAACTGGTAAAGGATGAGGCAGGCCGCTTGACCGGCGCGAAGAATCTGGTAGATGGCAAACCAGTGGATTTCCAGGGCATGGGCACGATGTCAAAATCCAAGCGCAACGGCGTCGACCCGCAGGCTCTGATCGAACAATACGGCGCAGATACCGCGCGATTGTTCATGATGTTCGCTTCGCCGCCAGAGCAGACGCTGGAGTGGGTCGACTCGGGCGTGGAGGGCGCGTACCGCTTTCTCAAACGCTTGTGGGCTTTTGCCGATGGCCACAAGCAACACATTCAGAATGCGATGAAAGCAAATTCTAGTTGGGGCAACGTCGCTCCATCGAGAAAAAAAATTCGTTATCAAATCCATAAACTACTGCAACAGGCAAACTATGATCTCGGGAAGCATCAGTTCAACACTGTAATTTCTTCTGCGATGAAAATGCTTCACTCATTAGATGAAATAGCGGGAGGTTATGCATCTGGCGAAGAGGGCAGAGGATTTGACCCTATAGGGAACGTAAACGACACCTATATTTGTGAGGGGGTAGGAATTATCTTACGATTGCTGTCCCCAATCACGCCGCACATAACCCACACGCTATGGAAAGAACTCGGCTACGGCGACGATATTCTCACCGCACCCTGGCCTGAGGTTGACGAAGCCGCGCTGATACAGGATGAGATCGAACTGGTGATCCAGGTGAACGGCAAGCTGCGCGGTAATTTACTTGTCGCCAAGGATGCCGACAAGGTAACGCTGGAACAGCTGGCGTTGGCGCATGAAGCGGTGCAAAAACATCTGGCGGGCGCGGCAGCGAAGAAGATCATCATCGTGCCGGGCCGTTTGATCAATATCGTGGCATAAGGACAGACTTGCGCGCTCATATCAAACTTTTGGCTCTGCTGTTGACCGTCATGTTGCTGGCCGGTTGCAGCTTTCACCTGCGCGGTCAGGCGGGCATGCCGTTCAAGACTTTGTACCTGGAAGCGGGCAGCTCCAACACGCCCTTCACCAAGGAATTGCGCCGCAATCTGGAAGCGAACCAGGTAAGACTGGTCGATGCGGCCAAGGATGCCGACGTGATCCTGAATATCGAATCCGAAGCCGCTGACAAGCAGATCCTGTCATTGGGCGGCAGCGGGCGTGTCAATGAATTCCAGCTGTTCTACCATGTTTCGCTGCGCGCCTATGATCTGCAACAGCAGGACTGGATCCCTGCTGAAGAATTCATTATGCACCGCGATTTCTCTTACGATGACAATCAGGTGCTGGCCAAGGAAGCCGAAGAAATCCTGCTTTACCAAGGCATGCGTTCCGACATGGTGCAGCAGATCGTGCGCCGTCTGAGCCGTTCCAAACCACAACCACCGTAATCATGGCCATCAGCAGCGAAGAGCTTCCCCGACACCTCGCCTCCGGTTTGAAGCCGTTGTACGTGATATTTGGCGACGCGCTGCTGCTGGCGATCGAGGCGGCGGACAGTATCCGCGCTGCGGCACGCGCGGACGGATACACCGAACGCGAAACCTTCATCGCCGAACAGCACTTCAAATGGAGCGAATTGCACAACAGCGCACAAAGTCTGTCGTTGTTCGCCACGCGCAAAGTGATCGATCTGCGTATCCCGTCCGGTAAGCCCGGCGTGGAGGGCGGGCAGGCATTGCAAGCTTATTGTGCCCATCCGGTCCCGGATGTGCTGACACTGGTTTCACTGCCCAAACTGGACTGGTCCGCTCAGAAGAGCCAGTGGTTCGGTGCATTGCAGCAACACGGTGTGGTCGTTTCCGCCGATGACATTGCCCGTAGCGCATTGCCGAATTGGATCGCCGGGCGATTGAAGCGGCAGGATCAAAGCGTGGACAGTGCCACACTGGAATTCCTGGCCAACCGCTGCGAGGGTAATCTGCTCGCCGCGTTCCAGGAGATCCAGAAACTCGCCTTGCTGTTCCCCGTCGGACAACTGTCTTTCGAACAGGTCAAAGACGCGGTGATGGATGTGGCGCGCTATGATGTATTCAAACTTTCCGAGGCCATGCTGACCGGCAATGCGGCACGTTATGCGCGCATACTGGACGGGCTGCGTGCCGAAGGGACTGCCACAGTGCTGGTATTGTGGGCGATCAGCGAGGATATACGCACCCTTGGAAAAGTGCTGCAAGCGATGCAGCGCGGGGGAAGTATCGGCAACGTACTTCGCGACATGCGTGTGCGCAGGGACAAACAGGGGCTGATCGAAAGTGCGGCACGCAGATTGAAGTTCCCGCACATCGAACGCGCGATCCTGCAAGCGGCGCGCCTGGACAAGACCATCAAGGGTTTGCGCGCGGGTGATGTTTGGGATGAACTGCTGCAACTCGGTTTGCGCTTTGCCAAATCATGAGAGATATCATTCTGGTCATTACCAACCTGCCCGATACCGAATCAGCGGGAAAATTGGCTCGACATCTTATCGAAGTACGGGCCGCCGCTTGCGTGAACCAGCTCGCACCCTGCACCTCCGTATACCGGTGGGAAGACCAAATCGAATCCATCACTGAAGTGCCGTTGCTGATCAAAACCACCCGGGAAGCTTACCCAGACCTGGAAAGATTGATACACGACATACACCCCTACGAACTTCCCGAAATCATCGCTGTCCCTGTAACGGCCGGTTTACCCGCATATCTGGATTGGGTTAACGAAGAAACCACTATAATCAAGGAATGAAGATGCGTTTAGCCTTTCTGCTGCTGCTTTGCCTGGTTGCTCCCGGTTCGAATGCGACCGGTTTTCTGGACAGCCTGACCGGTAACAAGCAGCCCGACTTTTTGCCGCCTGACCAGGCGTTCGCCCTGGATGTGGTGGTGCGCGACGCGCACACCCTGCAGGCTAACCTGAAGGTGACGCCCGGTTACTATTTGTATCGCGACAAAACCGCGTTCACGATCAAAGGCAGCGCGGTCAAGATCACCGCAGTGAACTTGCCCAAGGGCGAGATAAAGCATGATCCGAATTTCGGGGATACCGAAGTATTCCATCAATCTTTCCAGGCGCTGATCGCACTTGCGCGTCCCGCCGATACCGCAACCAGTGTCACCCTGAATGCCGTCTATCAGGGGTGCAGCGAGGCAGGGCTGTGCTATCCGCCCATCACCAAGACGTTGTTGATCAGCCTGCCGGATGCCGCTTCCGGCAATCCCGCCCCGCCAGTGTTAACGGAAACTCCGGCCGTACAGCCGAAAAACCCGGTATCGGAAGGTTCACAGATCGCCAATCTGTTCAAAGGCGGCAGTTTCTGGTTGATCATCTCTTTCTTCTTCGGCGCCGGACTGTTGCTGTCGTTGACACCCTGTGTGTTCCCGATGATCCCCATTCTGTCGGGCATCATCGTCGGACGCGGCCACAAAATCACCCATATGCATGCCTTCATGTTGTCGCTGGCCTATGTGCTCGGTATGGCGATCACCTATGCCCTTGCCGGTGTAGCGGCCGGATTTTCCGGCAACCTGATATCCAATGCGCTACAAACACCCTGGGTGCTCGGCAGCTTCGCCGCTGTTTTCGTGGTCTTGTCGCTGTCCATGTTCGGCTTTTATGAATTGCAACTGCCGACCGCATTGCAAAGCAAACTGAGTGACACCAGCAACCGTTTGCACGGCGGTCATCTCGGCGGTGTGTTCCTGATGGGTGCTTTGTCCGCCATCATCATGGGTCCGTGTGTAGCTGCCCCGCTCGCGGGTGCATTGCTCTATATCGGCCAGACCCACGATGCCGTGCTGGGCGGTGTTGCTCTGTTCGTCATGGCGCTCGGTATGGGTGTGCCGTTGTTGCTGATCGGATCTTCCGCGGGTGTATTGCTGCCCAAGGCCGGCGCATGGATGGAAGCAGTCAAACAATTCTTCGGCGTGATGCTGCTTGCGCTGGCGATCTGGATCATTCAACCCTTGTTGCCCGTCAATGTACAGATGATGCTGTGGGCGGCACTGCTGATCTTCTCGGCGATCTATCTGAAGGCGCTGGATGCGTTGCCACAAAATTCCGGTGGCTGGCACAAGCTGCTCAAAGGTATCGGCATGTTCGCCCTGTTACTGGGAGCGGCTTATCTGATCGGCGCCCTGTCCGGTGCGCGCGACATCCTCAAACCCCTTGGCAATATCGGCCGTAGCGAAGCATCGGTACCATCCACATTGCAATTCTCGCGTATCAGGGATATCGCCGAACTGGATCAACGCATCGCCCAGGCACAGGGACGCGGGCAATTGGTCATGCTGGATTTTTACGCCGACTGGTGTATCTCATGCAAGGAAATGGAACGTTTCACTTTTTCGGATGCAACTGTCATGGCCAAACTCAAGCCGGTGCTGCTGTTGCAGGCTGATGTCACGGCAAACAGCCAGGCCGACCAGGAACTGCTCAAACGCTATGGTCTGTTTGGTCCGCCCGGAATCTTGTATTTCGATACAAAAGGCAGGGAGTTGAGCGATTTTCGCGTGACCGGATATCAGGATTCCGCCCAGTTCCTGAACACCCTGCAAGGCGTTGGCCTCTAATATTTCTTAGCCATCTCCGTCAAAATACTGGACAAATTGCCCTAATTTACGGCAAACTGCGCGCATGAAAACTGTCCTAGTGCTGCATGGCCCGAATCTGAATCTACTTGGCGGTCGCGAGCCAGAAGTATATGGCCATGTGACGTTGAACGAAATTAATGAGCGTTTAAAGACATTGGCGGGTAAAAGCGGCGCCAACCTGATTTGTTATCAAAGTAATGCCGAGGCCGATCTGGTGGGGCGGGTACAACAAGCCAGAGCCGACGGCACCCAATTCATCGTCATCAACCCGGCTGCGTTCACCCATACCAGCGTGGCATTGCGCGACGCCCTCGCGGCAGTGGCCATCCCGTTCATCGAAGTACACCTTTCCAATGTGTTCGCGCGCGAAGCGTTTCGCAAGGAATCTTATTTTTCTGATCTCGCCATAGGCGTGATCAGCGGCCTGGGCGCAGCAGGCTACGAATACGCGGTGCAATTCGCGCTCAACCATCAGAACCAAGACTAAGGAGATCAACATGGATTTACGCAAGCTCAAGACATTGATCGAGTTGGTTGAAAGCTCCGGCATAGCCGAGCTGGAAATCAGCGAGGGCGAAGAACGTGTCCGCATCACGCGAACAGCTGCTTCCGCCCAGCCTACCTATGCGCCAGCCCCGCAATATGCCCCGGCCCCGCAACCCATGGTTGCTGCGCCAGCGCCCGTTGCAGCCGAGCCCGCCAAGCCCGCGGTCGCTGAAGGCCATGTGGTGAAGTCTCCCATGGTTGGAACGTTCTACCGCTCCGCATCTCCGGGTTCCAAAGCATTCGTGGATGTTGGCCAAAGCGTAAACAGCGGAGAGACCCTGTGCATCATCGAGGCGATGAAGTTGCTCAACGAAATCGAAGCCGATCAGAGTGGCGTCATCAAAGCCATCCTGGTTGAAAACGGCCAACCTGTCGAGTTCGGCCAACCACTTTTTGTCATCGGCTAATGGTAAGCGCGCCTTTTCGCGCAACGCCCAAGCCCGGAGCCAACCCCATGTTTGACAAAATCCTGATCGCCAAACGCGGCGAAATAGCGTTGCGTATTCAGCGCGCCTGCCGCGAGATGGGCATCAAAACCGTAGTGGTCCATTCCGAAGCGGATGCCGACGCCAAGTACGTGAAGCTGGCCGACGAGTCGGTTTGTATCGGCCCTGCCTCTTCTACCCTAAGTTACCTGAATATCCCGGCCATCATCAGCGCGGCCGAAGTCACCGATGCGCAGGCCATTCATCCCGGCTACGGTTTCCTGTCGGAGAACGCGGATTTCTCGGAGCGTGTCGAGAAGTGCGGGTTTGTGTTTATCGGTCCGCGCGCCGAAACCATCCGTCTGATGGGCGACAAGGTGAGCGCCAAGATCGCCATGAAAAAGGCCGGGGTGCCCTGTGTGCCGGGCGTTGAAGGCGCTTTGCCGGACAACCCCACACAGATCATCAAGATTGCCCGCAGCATCGGCTACCCGGTCATCATCAAAGCCTCGGGCGGCGGGGGTGGGCGCGGCATGCGCGTGGTCCATACCGAGGCGGCCCTGCTGAATGCGGTCACCATGACGCGCTCCGAGGCACAGGCGGCTTTCAACAACCCCATGGTATACATGGAAAAATTCCTGGAAAATCCCCGCCATATCGAGATTCAGGTGCTGGCCGACCAGCATGGCAACGCGGTGTATCTGGGCGAACGCGATTGTTCGATGCAACGCCGCCATCAGAAGATCCTGGAAGAGGCACCGGCACCGCTGCTTGATGCAAAAATGCGCAACAAGGTCGGCGAGCGCTGTGCCGAAGCCTGCCGCAAGATCGGTTATCGCGGTGCCGGCACATTCGAGTTCCTGTATGAAAACGGCGAGTTCTATTTCATTGAAATGAACACGCGCGTACAGGTGGAACATCCGGTGACGGAAATGATCACCGGCATCGACATCGTTCAGCAACAGATACGCATCGCAGCGAACGAGAAGCTGCCCTTCAAACAGCGTGACATCGAATTCCG
The DNA here is from genome assembly GCA_038203435.1 of Burkholderiales bacterium. Lineage (GTDB taxonomy): Bacteria > Pseudomonadota > Gammaproteobacteria > Burkholderiales > Gallionellaceae > Gallionella. Next base: position 10,508 of record JBBRDZ010000042.1, on the reverse strand, counting down.
CGGCCATGCCATCGAATGCCGTATCAATGCCGAGCATCCCTATAAATTCACCCCTTCACCGGGGCGCATCACCACCTGGCACCCGCCCGGCGGCCCCGGCATCCGGGTGGATTCGCATGTGTATGCCAATTATTTCGTGCCCTCGCATTACGACTCGATGATAGGCAAGATCATCGCCTACGGCGATACCCGGGAACAGGCCATGGCAAGGATGCGCACCGCGCTGTCAGAAATGGCGGTCGAGGGTATCGAGACCAACATCGCTTTGCATCGCGAGTTGTTGCAAGATGCTGCCTTCATGCGCGGCGGCACCAACATCCATTATCTGGAAGAGCGTTTGGCCGAGCGAACCAAAGGTAAATAATGCCCTGGTTGAGTTTGGTCGTTGAAAGCGATGCCGACCATGCCGAGGCATTGAGCGAAGCATTGCTCGAACTCGGCGCTTTATCGGTGGACCTGCTGGATGCCGATGCCGACACACCGGATGAACAGGCGATCTTTGGCGAGCCCGGTGAACCGCCACCCGGTGTTTGGCAGCACAACCGGGTCAGTGCGCTGTTCGACGCCGATCAGGATGTGCTCGCGATCCTCTCCGGGGCAAGTTCTGCCATCGGACTGGGACAAATCCCAAAGCATCGAATCGACACGCTGGCTGACAATGACTGGGTGCGCCTGACACAATCCCAGTTCGAACCCATCCCGATCTCGCCAAGGTTGTGGATCGTGCCGACCTGGCATACACCCAGTGATGCAAGCGCCATCAATATCGTGCTCGATCCCGGATTGGCATTCGGCACCGGCAGTCATCCCACCACACGGCTGTGTTTGCGCTGGCTGGATGGCAATCTGCAGGGTGGCGAAAACGTGCTGGATTATGGTTGCGGTTCCGGTATCCTGGCCATCGCAGCAATCAGGCTCGGGGCTGCACGGGCCGTTGGTGTTGATGTAGACTCGCAAGCGGTGAACGCCAGCCGTGACAATGCCCTTGCCAATCATGTCGAGAACGCACAGTTCTTTTTACCCGACGATGCGCCGCAATCCAGTTATGATCTGGTGGTAGCGAACATTCTGACCAACCCGTTGCGTTTGCTGGCACCCTTGTTGGCCAAGGCTACGCGCACCGGCGGCAGAATCGTATTGTCCGGCATACTCGAGGAACAGGCACAAGAAGTGATGGACATATATCAACAATGGTTCGATCTGAACGCCCCGGTTTTTGAGGACGGATGGTCTTGCCTGTCGGGTATCAGGCGTTAATATGCGCGGAACTACCGTTTGTCCGCACTGCGACACCCGCTTCAAGATCACCAAAGCCCAGTTGGAAGCGCACCACGGTATGGTGCGCTGTGGTCATTGCCTGCAAGCTTTTGACACCAGCCCCAATTTCACCCCGGATCAGCTCGACTTGCAACTCGAGCTGCCGATACTGGAAAAGCTCGTTACCGCCGACGAAGGCAAAGTGGTCGTCCTGCAACCCATGACGCTGGCCGAGCAGGTCACCTTCGTGCAGGACAACCGCGACAGCGGATTCGATGCCAAACGCCGCAGTTGGCCGTGGGCCGTTGCCGCCTTCATGTTGCTGCTGATTTTGGTTGCTCAGGCGGGCTACTTTTTCCGCGTAGACCTCGCCGCGCAGGTACCCGTTCTCAAACCCGCACTGCTCGAATCCTGCCGGATACTGAAATGCAGCATTCCGCTGCCGCATCATGCCGACCTGATGAGCATTGAATCCTCCGGACTGGAAGCTGATCCCGCCAACGAAAACCTGATCACCCTGAATGCGCTGTTGCGCAATCGCGCACATTACCCACAGTCGTTCCCGGATCTGGAGCTCACTCTCAATGATATTCAGGACCAACCCCTGGCACGCCGCAAATTCTTGCCGAATGATTATTTGCCGCACACGGAAAATGCAGCAGCGGGGATGTTTGCCGATCACGAACTGAACATCAAATTGCACCTCGATACCTCCCGCATCAAACCATCCGGATACCGACTGATGCTGCTCTATTCGGGAAGCTAGGAAAACTCGAATTTTTGTTCGCTTGGTCCAGGTCCGGTCCGAATCGCCGATCAAACGCTTATTTGCCGCTCCTGGCTATTGGATTGACGTTGTTTCGCCGTTTCGGCTTCGCACCGGCATGTGCCGGATCAACGCATATGGACTTGTTTGTCAGTGCCGTTCATTTGCGGCATAATCCGCTTTGCCGTTCATCGCTATGGGAGAGTGTGTCAGACGCATCATCATTGCAATGCTGACACCGCCGAAGGCGCAACACCCGTAATCGCTCAGGCTCAAAGAACCATAGACACAGGCAAATCTGGAGAGCGCCGGTATCACCGGCCACCGAAGGGGCAGGCAACGCAAGTTGTAATCTCTCAGGTACCAAGGACAGATGGGGCGCAGCACGAATTCGTGCTGCGCTCTTTTCATTTTGGTTACGGCCAGCCTGCATGCAGGTCCCTCGCTGAAGTGATTTAAACAGGCTTTTCGCCCATGGCGAAAACTCGCAAACTTTGTTCCGGAAAGCAGCCATGTCACTCAAGCGTACACCCCTCAATCCCGCACACCGTGCGATGGGCGCAAAAATGGTCGATTTTGGCGGCTGGGACATGCCGGTCAACTATGGCTCACAGATAGATGAACATCATCAGGTACGCAACGACGTCGGCATGTTCGATGTGTCTCACATGCGGGTGGTTGACCTGAAAGGTTCAAACGCAAGAGGTTTCCTGCGCTATTTGCTGGCAAACAATGTCGACAAACTCACGCAGCCCGGCAAGGCTCTGTATTCCTGCATGCTGCTGGAAAATGGCGGTGTGATCGACGATCTGATCGTGTACTTCATGAAGGAAGACTGGTTCCGCATCGTCGTTAACGCCGGCACTGCGGACAAGGATATCGCATGGATGAAACAACAGAGCGCGCAACATGCGCCTGAGCTGGATGTCACCGACCACCCCGAGTTGGCGATGATTGCCGTGCAAGGACCGAACGCACGCGCGAAAGTGTGGGATGCGCTACCCGGTAGCCGCGAATTGACCGAAAAACTGGTGCCATTCAGTGCCGCAGAAATGGGCGCGATGTTCATCGCACGCACCGGCTATACCGGTGAAGACGGTTTTGAAATCATGATCCCCGCCAAAGCGGCTCCCTATTTCTGGGCGAACCTGGCCGAACAGGGTGTCAAGCCGATCGGCCTGGGCGCGCGCGACACCCTGCGCCTGGAGGCGGGCATGAATCTGTATGGCCAGGACATGGACGAAACCATCAATCCGCTGGAAGCGGGGTTGTCCTGGACCGTGGATCTGAAGAGCGAGCGTGACTTCATCGGCAAGGCGGCATTGCTCGCCAGCCCGTCTGCGCGCAAGCTGGTCGGCCTGTTGTTGCTGGACCGCGGGGTGTTGCGCGGCCACCAGCAGGTACACACGGCGCATGGCGTGGGCGAGATCACCAGCGGCAGCTTTTCACCGACCCTGGAAAAATCGATCGCACTGGCGCGTGTGCCGAAAGATGTCCAGATCGGCGATCAGGTGCAGGTGGCAATACGCGATAAAATGCTTGCCGCAAAGGTGGTGAAGTATCCCTTCGCGCGCAACGGCAAGGGCTTAATTTAATCTTTTATTCTTGAGGACACTGACCATGACCAATCCGGCAAATCTTAAATACACCGCCTCCCACGAATGGGTAAGAACCGAATCCGATGGCACCATCAGCATCGGCATCACCCAGCATGCGCAGGAACTGCTCGGCGACATGGTGTTCGTGGAAAACCCGGTGGTGGGCCGAAAACTCAAGGCCAGGGAAGAATGCGCGGTCGTCGAATCGGTGAAGGCCGCAGCGGACATCTATGCGCCGGTGAGCGGAACGGTCACGGCGGTGAACAGCGAGTTGGACAGCACGCCCGAGGCCATCAATAATGACCCGTACAACACCTGGATGTTCAAGATGAAAGCAGACAATGCCGCTGACGTGGCTGCACTGATGGACGCCAAGGCTTACCAGTCACTGGTCGACAGCGAAGCGCACTAGAGAACCTTGAGCGTAGCCGGGGATGGGGAGGGCCGTCCGCCACCCAAAACCCCGGCTTCGCTCACCACCATTCCTTTTCTTGAATCCCAATCAAATGATCACCACAGATAAATTTGTTGACCGTCATAACGGTCCGCGTGCCAACGATGTAACAGCAATGCTGGCCAAAATCGGCGCAAGCTCGGTCGATGAACTGATCGCGCAAACCGTGCCCGCAGCGATTCGCTTGAAAAAGCCGTTGGCGTTGCCAAAAGGAATGAGCGAGTTTCAATATCACAAACACCTGCGCGGCGTGGCGGCAAAGAACAAGGTATTCAAAACCTATATCGGCCTGGGCTATTACAACACCATCGTTCCGGCCGTGGTACAGCGCAACATCCTGGAAAATCCGGGTTGGTACACCGCTTACACACCCTACCAGGCGGAGATCTCACAGGGCCGTCTGGAAGCCTTGTTGAATTTCCAGACCATGATCATGGATCTGACCGGAATGGAGATCGCCAACGCGTCGTTGCTGGACGAGGCGACTGCAGCTGCGGAAGCGATGGCGATGTTGTTCGGCAGCCGCAACCGCGAATCCGTCGACCGCGGTGCGAACAAATTCTTTGTATCCAGCGAATGTTATCCGCAAACTATCGACCTGTTGAAGACGCGATCTGCGCCGATGGGAATTGAATTACTGGTCGGTGACTTCAAGACCGCAGTATTGGACAGCAGCGTCTTTGGCGCATTGCTTCAGTATCCGACTGCGGATGGCAAGGTGCATGATTACGCTAACTTCGTCGGCAAAGCCAAAGCTAACGGTACGAGCATTGCCGTGGCGGCAGATGTGCTGAGTCTGGTGTTGCTGGCGCCGCCGGGCGAGTGGGGCGCCGACGTGGTGATCGGCAGCACCCAGCGCTTCGGTGTACCGATGGGTTATGGCGGTCCGCATGCGGCCTATTTTGCCTGCCGCGAAATCTACAAGCGTTCCATGCCGGGTCGCATCATCGGCGTGTCGGTCGATGCTCAAGGCGATCCGGCTCTGCGCATGGCCCTGCAAACACGCGAGCAGCATATCCGCCGCGACAAGGCCACCTCCAACATCTGTACCGCGCAAGCTTTGTTGGCGATCATGGCAAGCATGTACGCGGTATATCACGGACCGGAAGGCTTGAAGGGCATCGCGCTGCAAGTGCATCTTGCGGCCCTTGCATTGGCCACCGAATTGAAAAAACTGGGTTATGCCATTGAAGGTGGCAGCTACTTCGACACGCTGCAGATCAGCGGCACTGACAAGACCAAGATACGGAAATTGGCAGAGGCCGCACAGATCAATTTCCGCTACACGGATGACTCGATCACCATTTCCGTAGACCAGACCACTGATGCCGATGAGCTGAATGCGATCATTGCCGTATTCGCTCAGGATGCCGGAAAATCGGCCACGACGCTGACCGAAGCGCAGATATTTGCGCAACAGCCCACGATCAAAATGCGCAGTTCGGCTATCCTGCAACATCCGGTATTCAACACCTATCATTCCGAGTCGGAGATGATGCGTTACATCAAGCGCCTGGAAAACAAGGATCTGTCGCTGACCCATTCGATGATCTCGCTGGGCTCGTGCACGATGAAACTCAACGCAGCATCTGAATTGATGCCGATCACCTGGCCGGAATTCGCCAACATCCACCCCTTTGTACCTGTCGAACAGGCGGCTGGCTTCCAGGAAGTCATCGCCAGCCTGGACAAGTCGCTGAGCGAAATCACCGGCTTCGCAAAGATGAGCTTCCAGCCGAACAGCGGCGCGCAGGGCGAATATGCAGGCCTGCTGGTGATACAGGCATACCATCAGTCGCGCGGCGATGCACACCGCAACATCGCCCTGATCCCCACTTCGGCGCACGGTACCAATCCGGCCAGCGCAGCGATGTGCGGGATGAAGATCGTGCTGGTGAAATGCGACAAGCAGGGTAATATCGACGTGGCAGATCTGCGTGAAAAGGCCGGGCAGCACAAAGACGATCTGTCCTGCCTGATGGTCACTTACCCGAGCACCCACGGTGTTTATGAGGAAAGCATCAGCGAGATCACCGGCATCATCCACGCCAACGGCGGCCAGGTCTACATGGACGGCGCCAACATGAACGCGCAGGTCGGGCTGACCAGCCCGGGCAACATCGGCGCCGATGTGTGCCATTTGAATCTGCACAAGACCTTTGCGATCCCGCACGGCGGCGGCGGTCCCGGCATGGGCCCGATTGGCGTCGCAAAACATCTGGTACCGTTCCTGCCCGGCCACTCATTGGTCAAGACCGGCGGCGAGCAGGGCATCCACGCGGTGTCGGCGGCACCATTCGGCAGCGCGCTGATCCTGCTGATCTCGTACGGTTACATCAAGATGCTGGGTGGCGACGGCATGACCGAGGCCACGCGCATCGCGATACTGAATGCCAATTACATCAAGGAATCATTGAAAGACCATTTCCCCACCTTGTACAGCGGCAAGAACGGGCGCTGTGCACACGAGATGATCCTGGCCTGTGCCGAATTCAAACACGACGCCGGCGTGGAGGTGGGCGACATCGCCAAACGTCTGATGGATTACGGCTATCACGCGCCCACCGTTTCATTCCCGGTGGCCGATACCCTGATGGTCGAACCGACCGAAAGTGAATCCAAACAGGAACTGGACAGGTTCTGTTCAGCGATGATCTCGATACGCCAGGAGATCGATGCAATCACTTCGGGTAAAGCGGACAGAGAAAACAACGTGCTGAAGAATGCACCGCATACTGCCAATACCGTGGTCGCCGATGATTGGCAGCACGGCTATAGCCGCGAACAGGCCGCGTTTCCATTGAAGTGGGTAAAGGACAACAAATTCTGGCCCAGTGTCGGCCGTATCGATAATGTGCGCGGCGACAAGCAACTGATCTGTTCCTGCCCGCCTATCGAATCATATGGCGCTCCATGAAGCAAGAGCGCTTGCGTGAGTAATCCCGGTAAACACCGACCCGGTTTGACACATGCCTGGCGCGCGACCGGCATTGCGCTGCAAGGCCTGCGTGCGGCCTGGCAACACGAAGACGCGTTCCGTCAGGAAGTACTGATCGCAGCGATCGCAATTCCCGCTGCATTTCTGTTGCCGACGAACCATCTTGGCAAGGCCATGATGATTGCCAGCACCCTGCTGGTGCTGATCGTTGAGCTGCTCAATTCGGCACTTGAATCGGCGGTGGATCACACTTCGCTGGAACGGCATCCGCTCGCCAAACGCGCCAAGGATATCGCCAGCGCAGCGGTGTTTCTGAGCATAGTTAATGCCCTGCTCGTCTGCGGTTTGGTCATTTACCCCTTGCTGTTTTGATATGTATCCCTGACTGCGCACAACCCGTACTGCCAGGATTACGCTGCAGAACTACCAGTAAAGCTCGGCGCTGGTAAGACCTATCGAGGCGCTGACATCCGCTCCTCCCACGACCAACACAACGCCGTTCAACAGCCGGGTGGCGGTGTAATAGCCTCTGGCGTGCGCAAGACTGCCGGCAGCAGCCCATTCGTTGCTGGCCGGATCATACAATTCGGCGCCAGACAGCACAGAGTCATTCGTCCCGCCCGTTACCAGCACCTTGCCGTTCGGCAGCAATACAGCAGTGTGATTGTAGCGGCCAACACGCAGGCTCCCCGCGGCCGTCCAGGTATTGGCAGCCGGGTCATAAAGCTCTGCACAAACCAGACATTTTCCCCCTCCTGCAACCAGCACTTTACCGTCGGGCATTAGCGTCGCGGAGTGACTGTAGCGTGCGCCCAGCGGTTTGCCTGCGGCCGACCAGGTATTGGCAGCCGGGTCGTAAAGTTCAGCATCGGCAAGCACTTGGGTGGAGACGGCAATGTTGGCAAAATCTGCTGCCGTCGCGGTTGCACCCCATCCACCCACTGCCAGGACCCTGCCATCGGGCAGCAGCGTAGCGGTATGTTTGTACCGTGCCGTGGCCAAATCCGCTGCAACAGTCCAGCTGTTGGTGGCCGGGTCGTACAACTCACTACTGACCAGGGCCGTGCCCCCGCCCCATCCGCCCGTCACCAGCACCTTGCCGCTGGGTAGCAACACTGCCGTGTGGAGCTGACGCACATTGTGCAGTTTTCCTGCTGACGACCAGGCGTTGGTCGCAGGGTCGTACAGTTCGGCACTGCCGAGTACACCGTCGTCGCCAAAACCGCCCACAACCAGGACTTTGCCGTTGCGCAGCAATGTTGCGCTATGGTCGAAACGCTCATCGTTCAGCTTGCCGGCTGACGACCAGACTCCGGAAACCGGATCGTAAAGCTCGGCTTCGTCAAATGAGGTACTGCCATCTTTGCTTCCGCCTGTGACCAGCACTCGGCCATCCTGCAACAGGGTCGCGGTATGTTTATTGCGTCCGAGCACAAGCTTCCCGGATCCAGTCCACAGCCCGGACGGTCCGTACAGTTCGGTGCTGTCGAGCGTGTTGAAACCATTGTAGCCGCCGGCATAAAGTATTTGACCGTCAGGCAACACGGCGGCGGTATGCGCGTAACGCGCATCGACGAGTTTGGCCGCGGACAGCCAACTATTGCTGGCCGGATCGTACAGCTCGGCGCTCGCCAGCGCGGCTGTACCAAAGCCACCCGTAATCATCACTTGGCCGCCAGTCATCAACGTGGCACTGTGCGCATAGCGTGCTTCTACGAAACTGCCGGCACCCGACCAACTGTTGCTGGACGGATCGTACAGCTCGGCACTTGCCAGCGCGGCGGTGCCGTAGCCACCCGCCACCAGCACCTTGCCGCCGGGCAGCAGCGTGGCGGTATGGACGCGTCGCGCTGCTGCAAGCGTTGCTGCACCAGACCATGTACCGGAAACAGGGTCATACAGTTCGGCGCTGGCAAGCGCTCCTTTTCCGGTTGATCCACCTGCCAACAGCACCTTGCCATCCGGCAACATAGTCGCGGTGTGATGGTAACGCGCGTCCGAGAGCGTGGCCGCTTTGGACCATATCTTGGTGACCGGGTCATACAGCTCGCTCGTGGCAAGCGCGCCTGATTCCTTGTTGTAGCCACCGGTGACAAGCACCTTCCCATCGGACAACAACGTCGCGGTATGGTAGTAACGTGCTTCGGCCAAGCTGCCGGTAGCAGTCCAGATATTGGTTGCCGGATCGTACAGTTCGGCTTGGGAGACCTCAGTCTTTGCATTCCGCCCGCCTACAACCAATACCTTGCCATCGGGCAACAGGGTAGCGGTATGGTAGTAACGCGCATAAGCCAAGTTGCTTGTATCCGACCAGGTTTTGTTTGCGGGGTCGTAAAGTTCTCCGCTTGCAAGTATGGAATCGGCACTCTGTTCGCCCCCGACTACCAGCACCTTGCCATCTGGCAATGTGGTCATCGTATGATAGTAACGCGCCGTCACGAGCTTGGAAGCATGGCTAAATCCGGTGCGCGGCATCGGTCCGCAGAACAGTTCCACGCTGGAATTGGTCGTGGCATTGGTGACGCCCGTGCCATAGATATCCGTACAAGGCTGGTTGCCGGGCGGCGTGACTATCGAGAGGCTGTAAGCAGAATTTTCCGGTTGATTTGCTGAAAGCGTAAACATACCGTTTTTGCTCAGCGTCTGATTGTCAGCACCGTTGATGTTCACCACGATGCTGGCTCCCTGAGCCAGTCCGTTAAGCATGCCGCCGATCTTGCCGCCCGGGACTGATGCGACACTCTGCAGTTTATTGATATTTTCAGCCGGGGAGGACGGTACCGCCGCCGGAATCGGTGAAGATTCAGGCACTGATTCCGGAACCGGTTCTGGAGAAAAAGCTGTCGTTGGATTAGCACCCGCCTCCGGTTCAACTACAGAGATCTGTTGTTCGCCTGCCGCTTCTGGCTCAGGGGCAGGGATGGGCTCAGGAACAGGTGCAACCGGCGGCTGCGAAGCGACAGCGGGTAAGGGCTCAGGAAGCGGCTCGGATTTGGCAACATCCGTTTCAGCGGGCTTACGCAAATAAACAACTATAGCCGCGAGTGCTGCAAAAGGAGCCACGACCGGCGCGACTGCGATCGCAGCGATGGTGCCCGCAACGATGGCGACATTTAATGGCGTAAACAACGAGGGTGATGTCGATGGTTCAGCAGGATGGACCAAGGCTTGAACGAGTTCTGCCGGCTGGGCAGCGTTTGTCGTCACTTCAGGTTCCTGAACTGGCACTGCTTCAGGAACTGTTGCAAACTCCGCGACAGTGACCGGTTGCGTTTCGGCCTGAACCGATTGTGTTGCGCCTGGCGCTGGGACGGCAACTGCCGAGGGAGCGGCTGCCGCGGCTGCGGATTCGACTGCTGTTCCTGCACCCAAACCGGCGGCCGGTTTGGTATATCCCTGGCTGGCCGCCTTGCCGTACCACTCTGCGGCTTTTTGTTTGTCCTGCGCCACGCCGATTCCGGCATCGTATTTTTCCGCCAGTCGATATTGCGCTTC
>JBBRDZ010000041.1:0-18407 GCA_038203435.1 Burkholderiales bacterium | reverse complement strand
CTTGAAACACCATCTGCATCGCAGCGCGTTGTCGAAAGTTATTTGTCCCGATCAGCTCACTACCGGCAAAATTCACACTGCCCGAAGTGGGCGGTAGCAATTGCAACAATGCCTTGCCCAGCGTGGTTTTCCCGCACCCTGATTCACCCACCAACGCCAGAGTGCGTCCGCGCATGATTTCCAGCGACACACCGTCCACCGCTTTCACCTGACCGATCTTGCGCCGGAACACTCCCTTACGTATCGGAAAATGCACGCGCAAATCGCGGACGCGTAACAGCGTGGTGCAAGGTCCGGTTTGCATGGCAGCTTGGGATGCCAGCTGGCACATGGTCGCTTCAGCAGTAATTTCCCTGTCGCCTGCCAACTTGCCATACAGATGACACCTAACACCCTGCCCCGCACCGACCTCCGTCCAATCAGGCGTTGACTCGCGGCACAATGACCAGACTTTGTCGCAACGTGCAGCAAAGCGGCAACCTTGGGTGACACTTCCCAACGCAGGCATGCTGCCGGGAATGGCGGCCAACAGCTGATTGCCGCTACCCGCATGTGGCACAGCGGCGAATAATTTTTGCGTATAGGGATGCAACGGCTTATCGAAAAGTTGCCCACGGCTGGCCTGCTCGACGATTTGGCCTGCATACATCACACTGACCCGATGCGCCATTTCAGCCACCACGCCAAGGTCATGCGTGATCAACAACAGCGACATGCCGCTGGCTGCCTGATTGTCGCGCAATAATTGCAATACCTGCGCCTGTATCGTGACGTCCAACGCGGTAGTCGGCTCGTCGGCGATCAGCAATTTCGGCTGTCCGGCCAAAGCCATCGCGATCATCACGCGCTGTTTCATGCCACCGGAAAGCTGGAAAGGAAATTCAGTCGCACGCCTTTCTGCGTCGGGGATCCCGACCTGTGCCAGCAACTCGACACATCGCTGTGTCGCCGCAACACCGTACAAACCCTGATGCAATGCCAGCACCTCGGCGATCTGCTGCCCTACCGTCATCACGGGGTTCAGACTCAACCCCGGCTCCTGAAAGATCATCGCCACGTGTCCGCCCCGAACTGAACGCATGTCCCGCTCGCGCAAGTCAAACAAATCGATATCATCCAGCAATGCCGAGCCACTTTCGTGCACCACTCCATCCGGAAGCAGCCGTAACAGAGAAAGCGCTGTCATCGACTTGCCGCAACCCGATTCACCGAGCAGCGCCATTGTCTCTCCTGCCTTGATATCCAAGAAAAGATCATCGACGACGCGCGCGCCATTATCCAGTCGAGTAGTCAGCCCCGAGACACGCAGGATGTCACTCATCCAGCCGCCACTCCGGATCGGCTCAAGCGCGGATCGAACGCGTCGCGCACCGCGTCGGCAAACAGGTTCGCCGCCAACACCAGTACCAGCATGAAGCTGAAGGCCGAGGCCAGCGCCCACCACACCATCGGATCGCGGCCCATCTCCAGCCGCGCAGAGTTGATCATCGTGCCGAAGCTGTTGGTAGTCGGATCGACACCCACACCGATGTACGACAGCACAGCCTCTGCCAGCACCAGCGAGGAAAAATCCAACACCAGCGAGATCAGCACAATATGCATCACGTTCGGCAAGATGTGGCGCGTTAGGATACGCATCGACGACACGCCGAACGACTGAGCCGCCTGGATGTATTCCATCTCGCGCAGTTTGAGGGTTTCTCCGCGCAACAGGCGGCACAACCCGGTCCAGCTGGTCACACCGAGGATCAGGCACAATGCCAGCAGGCGCACATCTGCACGCTTAGCTGCAAGATCGAACCAACCTGCATGTTTATCAATAAATACTTGCATCGTAAGTACCGCCGCCGCGATCAGCAGCACACTGGGTATCGAACTCAGCACGGTATAGATGTACTGGATCACGTCGTCCACCCAGCCGCGCATATAGCCGGCCGCGATGCCGAGCAACAAGGCCAGCGGCAGTGTCACCAAGGTGGTCACGGTGCCGATGATCAAGCCGGTGCGTATGCTTTTCAGCGACAAGTACAGCACATCCTGACCGACCTTGTCGGTACCGAGCACATGGTATCCGCCGGCCAGGCTCACAATCGCACCGATCAGTGCGGCAATGATGAGTAAGGCGATGAGCAGAGGACGCCAAGGCCCTATTTGCCCAGACAACAAATACTTCACCACCCAGGCGAATAGCAGTCCGGCCAGCAATCCCGCGGCAACGCCAAGCAAAGTTCTCTGCACCACATCAGCAACGCGCTGGGTATCATTGGCCAGTTGCGCACCCCCATACTTCAGACGGGGATAGTCGCGCACCACATTCCCCTGTGCGTCGGTTCTGCTCTCTTTGGCATAGAGCGCGACTGCCAGCGGCGCAGAATAGGTCTTCTCGGTATGGACGCGCAACGGCTCGACCAGCTTGTCGAATACACTCAACACCTCGGGTGAATAAATCGTCTCACCGCTGTTCTGCCCCGGCAAGGCAACGCGATAATGCAGCGAATCCAGCAGGCCGATCGCCAGGAACAACGACAACACCAGCAGCGACACCATCGCCGTGGCGCTGCGTGCCACACGGCGCCACGGAAGCAACAGATGTTCGTGCCGACGCACATGCCAGGCACTGGCCACGGCTGCAGCCAGCAACAGGAACACCAGCCGGTCGCTCCACAGGAACACCAACTGGTCTCTCCATAATAGATCGAGCATGAAATTCATGACAAGCGCACCCTGGGATCCACCATCGTATAAGAGACGTCGGTCAAGATCAGCCCTACGATGTACAGCAACGATCCGAGGAACACCATCGCGCGCACCACGCTGAAATCCTGCGCGTTGATCGCGTCTATGGTGTAACTACCGAGGCCGGGAATGCCGAAGAAAGACTCGGTGAGAAGGCTGCCCATGAACAGCAGGGGGATGACCACCACCACCCCGGTCAGGATCGGTATCAGCGCGTTCTTCAGCACGTGGCGGAAAAGTACCGCCAGTTCAGACAGTCCTTTGGCGCGCGCGGTGCGCACATAATCCTTGCCGATCTCTTCCAGGAAGATGGTGCGATACCAGCGGCTGCTGGAACCGATACCGCCGATCACGCCGATGACGATAGGCAGAATAACGAACTTGAAACTGTCGATACCGCCCGCGTAGCCGGAGATCGGCACCAGATGCCACAGCTTGCTGACCAGAAACTGTCCACCGATGATGTAAAACAGGCCGGATACCGACATCAGCAGCACACACAATGCCACGCCGGCCAGATCAAGCGCGGTCGCGCGGAACAAGGTCATCAGCAGCGCGAAACTGACATAGACGACCAGACCGACCAGGAAAGTCGGCAAGGCAATGGCCAGACTGGGGCCCATGCGCGTCGCGACTTCATGGCTGATATTGCGCCCGTCATCCGAATATCCGAAGTCGAGCACGAACATGCTGGCGGATTTCTGCCAGAAGATCGTATCAGTGAACTTTTCCGTACCGCTGGCGGTACTGTCCAGCAGCATGGGCTTGTCGTAGCCGCGTTGCTGTTTCCATTTCTCGATCGCGTCGGGTGTGACGCGCTTGATACCCAACTGCATTCTCGCCATGTCATCCGGGGTATTCACAACGAAGAACAGCGCAAAGGTCAGCAGGTTGACGCCGACCAGGATCGGCAGTGCGTAGAGGATTCGGCGGATCAGGTAGGCGATCATTCAATAATCTGATTAATTATATTGGCAGGTACGGCTCCATTGTTTCACAAGCCGGCCACACGCGCATCAGACTCGTGTGACAAGCTACCCGCGTAACCTCTGCTGCCTCCAAGCCGGATTCGAGCTGAGCGTCAACAAATGATTTGCAGAATTCGTAGCGCTCAAAACTGGCCATTCACGGTAAAAATAAACCGCAAAGACAACAAAAAGGAAAAATGGTTGCAAAATATTGCAGCTGAATAATACAATGGCAGGAATGACACGAGGAGTAATGACATGCTTCACATAAAAAACAATTTTGCCGTTTGCCTCGCCCTAGTCGCTCTGTTCACGGCCCCGGTTGCGTTCGGCAAAACCACCAAACCTGCCCCTGATGCGGCCGCACCGGTTGCTGCAACCGCGCTGACAGACGACGGTCCGGAAGCCATTAAATTGCGCAGCGGCCCCGGCGATCCCGTCGCCGGAAATGACAAATCGCTGCTCTGCCAGGGCTGTCACGGCGCCGAAGGCGTCAGTTTCGAGGGTCTCGCCCCGAGCCTCGCCGGCCAATATGCGATCTATATTGCCAAACAGTTGCGCAACTTCCAGTCCGGTTTACGCACCCACCAGATCATGAGCGCCATCGCCACGACTGTAAGCGACGATGATCTTGCCGATATCACTGCCTATTTCGCCAGCCGCACAAAAATGAAAGGCGACGGCCATGACAACGAGCTGGGCAAGAAGTTATTCTTGCACGGCGACATGACGAGAATGATGGTTGCCTGCGTCAATTGCCACGGCGTGAATGGCAAGGGAAAAACCCCTTCCAATCCGGTGTTCCCGGTCATCGGCGGACAACAGAAAGATTACTTGCGCGGACAGCTGATCAACTTCAGGGATGGGGATCGCGGCAACAGCCCGGGCGGCGTGATGAACATCATCACCCAGAAACTGACCGACCAGGAACTCGACGCGCTGGCGGACTACCTTTCCGGATTGTAAATCGAACACATAGTCGGGCATCTTGGACCGCTTGGGCGGGGCTACATAATAATTAGACCGAACAAGAGTTAGCGCCGGGGGAGTTACCAGTCAAAACTTGTGATCAACTGGCAACTTCAACATTAATTACTAGAACTAAGGCGGGAATAATGAGCAAATCTAAATTCATGCTATCGACATTCTTCATACTGGTCGCCTGCGTATTACAAACAGGAACGGCCAGTGCAGCGGAATCAACTGCGGGCGTCAATATCGCAAACGGCGAAACCATCTTCAATGAAGGCAAGGGCGATGCCGCTGCCTGCATGGGATGCCATGGAGAAAAGGGATTGGGCAATGACGATATGGGTGCGCCACGGATCGCCAATATCGGCCAGACCTACGTCATCAAACAACTCGCCGATTTCGCCGCTGACCGGCGTATCCCGGAGGGTGCCGGCGGGGCGATGCCTGACTTTGCCAAGGCGCTGTCCGAACAGGATCGCCGCGATTTGGCTGGGTATCTGAATAATCTGGAATACAAAGTGGAACCTTCCGATTTGAAAACCCTGTCGGCCAACGGCAACAAGGTCGGCAAACCCGAAGCGGGGCAAATCATCGTTACCCAGGGCATCAAGGGCAAGGTGCCGCCATGCCAGGACTGCCATGGTTTCAACGGACGCGCACCGCATATCCCGGCGATCAATCAGCAGAAGTTCGTATACCTGGTCAATCAGTTGAACAGCTGGCGCAACGACAGCAGGGCAAACGACCCCACCGTCGAGAAAGCGGGGATCATGCGTCGGATCGCAAAATTCCTCTCCGATGATGATATAGCGAATATATCCGCTTTCCTGTCAACTGCACCGAGAGTTGCACCGGGTGGGAAATAAATAATTTCACGTTCCAACCTTGGTATCGGTTGCGGTACAGAAACATCACCGCCACCACTTCATAACTTATGCGTACCGCGGCGGTATCTGACTCAAGCGGAGGAGAAAAGTATGTTAAACACTAAAAACAACATTGCCGCAGGCTTGGCCTTGGTCGTTCTGCTCACAGCAACTACGGCTTATGCCCGTGACGAGAATACCAACCCGCTTACCGGACAGGTCGGCGTCGCCCTCGACGATGACAGCGCACAATCCGTCAAGCTGCGCAGTGGCCCCGGCGATGCCGCCGCGGGGAAGGACAAGTCGATGTTGTGCCAGGGTTGCCACGGTGAAGTCGGTATCAGCATGGAAGGATTGATCCCCAGTCTAGCCGGGCAATACGGAAATTATATCGCGAAGCAATTACGCAACTACCAGGCCGGCGCGCGTTCGCACCAGATCATGAACGCCATGGCCGCAACCATCAGCGATGATGACCTGGCTGACATCGCCGCGTACTTCGCCAGCCGGACCAAAATGAAAGGCAGCGGGTCGACCAACGAGCAGGGCAAGAAGCTGTTCTTGAAAGGTGACATATCCAGAACGGTCGTCGCCTGCATCAATTGCCACGGTGTAAACGGCAAGGGACTGACCCCGAACACATCGATGTTCCCGGTGATCGGCGGCCAGCAAAAGGATTACATCCGCGGGCAACTGATGAATTTCAGGAAAGGCGATCGTACCAACAGCCCCAACGGGATCATGATCAGGATCGCAACTAAGCTGACCGACGATGAGATCGAAGCGTTGGCAGACTTTGCTTCAGGCCAGTAAAACAGACGGCTGCGCCATTTTCGCAGCGGATCAGCACACAGACTCCATCCTTGCGTTCACGGGTTGTTGAGCTTGCAACAGACAGCTCAGCGACCCCGATAGTGCCGCGATAACCGGGCAAATGAGGCGATTCCGCAGCCGTTGTTCAATCAGAATGTAAAAACTGCGCGGTGTTGCTCATGCGATATTTGACCGAGGCCAACACCGCTGATATGTGGCTATTCAGCAAACTGTCCAATGCCAGCGCTGCCCCCATTGTCTGGAGCCGCTTGCATCTCTCGCCCCCGACTGCGTCTGGCAAGTTGTCTGTGTAGCGCAATTCAGCGCACAACAGATTTGCTATCCTTATTCGATTATGGAACCATAAGCTGACCCGGCAACTATTATGAGAAATAGTCACTTATGCGCTCTCCCATGACAGAAGGAATATGGCATGTTCCACTTTAGCAGAAACATTGCTTCCGGCCTGGCACTGGCTGCTCTGCTCGTGGCCACGCCCTTGTTTAACGCGCAGGGCGAAGTACTCAATCCGCTCCGTGGCAGCGTGGACGCGAACGTGGATAGCGCGGAATCGATCAAACTCCGCAGCGGCCACGGCAACCCGAGGGCCGGCAAGGAAAAATCGCTGCTCTGCCAGGGTTGCCATGGAGAGTTCGGCATCAGCACCGAGCCGGTGATCCCCAGCCTCGCAGGTCAATATGGCGACTATATCGCCAAACAAGTCCGCGATTATCAGGCCGGCATACGCTCGCACCAGATCATGAACGCCATGGCGTCTACTGTCAGCAGCCAGGATATCGCCGACATAGCCGCCTATTTCGCCAGCCAAAACAAAATGAAAGGGCCCGGCACGCATGACGATCCGCTCGGCCAGGAATTGTTTCTGCACGGCGACAAATCCAAAATGCGGCTCGCTTGCATCAATTGCCACGGCGTCAACGGCAAGGGAATGGAGGCTAAAATATCGATGTTCCCGGTGATCGGTGGTCAGCAAAAGGAATACATACGCAGACAACTGATCAATTTCCGGGATGGCTACCGCACCAACAGCCCCGGCAACATCATGAACCGGATCACCAACTCGCTGACCGATGAAGAAGTCGAAGCTCTGGCGGAATATGTCTCCCAGCAGTGACCCCGATTCGATTGCGCACCGGTGCGACGCCAGCATCACGATGCTGCAATGCTGGAAGAAACAGACCTGAGGAGAATGGCATGTTAAACCCGAATACCCACATGATGGCCAGCCTGGCGCTGGCGATCATGTTATCGACTGCGACCGCCCACGCCCACGCCCAGACTGACCAGATACAGGGCGACCCGGTGGCCGGGAAGTTCAAGTCGCGGTTATGCCAGGGCTGTCATGCCGAGGACGGCAACAGCCTGACGGACCTGGTCCCCAAACTTGCCGGACAAAATGCCGCATATATCACAAAGCAGGTGCGCAATTTTCAGGCTGGCTTGCGTAATCACGCGATCATGAACGATCTGGCAGCAACCGTGAACGATGCGGAGCTTGCCGATATCGCAGCTTATTTTTCCAGTCTGGAAAAGATGAAAGGCAACGGTTCTGCCGCAAGTCCTGTTGGCAAAAACCTGTTCATCAACGGCGACATGTCCAGAATGGTCGTTGCCTGCACCACTTGCCACGGCGTCAATGGGAAAGGGCTGGAACCCAATCCGGCGATGATTCCGGTGATAGGCGGACAAAACAAGGATTACCTGTTCAAACAACTGGTCAACTTCCGCAACGGCGATCGCAACAACAGTCTGGAAGGCATCATGAACGGAATGACCAAATCGCTGACCGATGCGGAACTCGAAGCATTGGCTGCATATATTTCCGCGCAGTAGCCGGGGACAGGCAGCTGCACCAAACGCGAAATCGCGTCAATCGATTTATTTGCGATATTCGCTTAGTTGATTCGGAGACATTGCGCTATCATTGCCATACAGAGTCTGGCTCGTGTGCAAATTCAATTTGAAAGGTTATTCATGGATTCCAAAACACGTTTACTTGTTTTATCGGTGATCATTGCTGTGGTCTTGTGGCTGTTGGGCGGATTTGTGTTCGGCCATACGCTCGGGATCGTTGGCGTATTCCTGAGCATCTTCATCGTTGGTTTGGCTGCAGGCAACATGATGGATACAGCATGCCCATCCAAAAGCAACAAGTAACAGCCCGGTTTTAATCTTATCCAGTCAAACGCCACCGCAAGGTGGCGTTTGACATTGCGATGACGCTTGCCGGCAGATCGGCACCGGAGATTACCTCGCCTCCTCGCGCTTGCGCAGCATGCGCCACAACCAGTAGGCAAACAGCGCAAACAACAATCCGCCCAGCCAGAGCGGCCAGCTTGCCGGACGACTCCATTCGCGGCGCAAGGCATCACGACGCAAGGGATCGACCTGCCAGTATTTCAGTTTGTTGTTTGCCATCACATTGGCTTTGACGTTGCTCAGCCAGCTGTGCTGCAACACGTAGTTCTTCGGATGGAAGCCCCACAACCAGGGTGAATCGCGGCGCAGGATCTCCAGCATGCGGTCGATGATGGCCTGCCGCGCCGAGCTGTTATTCATGTTCTTCATCTGTTCGAACAGTTTGTCGTATTCCGGATTGCTGTAATTGGATGCGTTCTCGCCACCCTTTCCCACCTTGGCCTGCGCGCTGCTCAACAGGAACAGGAAGTTCTCCGGGTCGGGATAATCGGCGTTCCAGCCGAAGTAGAACATCTGCGTGTCGCCCTTGCGGATCTTGTCCTGGAAACGGTTATAGTCGGTGCTACGCGCCACCAGTTGTATATTGATCTTGTCGAACTGCTTGCGCAGCCAGTCGATCCTCGACTTGTCACCCACCCCGCCGGCGGTAGTGTCCAGATTGATCACCAGCGGTTGGTGAGTTAGCGCATCAACTCCGTTCGGGTACCCCGCCTCGGCTAGCAGCTGTCGGGCCGTTTCGATGGACTTGCGTTTGGGCGCACCGTCAACCCAGTCATACACATAGTGATTGATGCCCGCCTCGCCCTCGCGGTAGCCGAAGATGCCGGGCGGGATCGGCGACTGTGCGGCGATGCCGCGCCCGTTGGCGAAGATCGAGACAAACTCCTCGAAATCCACCGCGATCGAAATCGCCTGGCGCAATTTGCGCGCCCGCTCGCTGTCGCCGCCCACCGTCGCATCCAGCCAGTTGAAACCGGTATACATGGTGGAGGTCGCCACCGCAGTCGACAGTTTGATGCCCTGCTCCTTCATCGCGTCGGTGACCGTCGCCTCGCCGCCCACACTCACCTGCACCGCCTGGTCGAAGCTGTCCGAGCTGATGCCCGAGGCATCGTAATATCCCTGCAGGAACTTGTTCCAGTAGGGGATGGTTTCCTTCTCCAGTGTGAACACGACCTTGTCGAGAAGCGGCAAGGGCTTGCCCGCATCCACCAGCAAACCCTCTGCTGCGTCGCCCGCTTCACCCTCGGCGGGGTAGGTTTCGCTGTCGTAGTAGGGATTCCGCGTCAGCACCATGCGCTGGTTGGGATTGTTCTCGGACAGGTAATACGGCCCGCTGCCCACCGGCCACCAATCCAGCATCAGGTTGCGTTCGCGCATGCCGGCTTGCGCATAGAAACGCTCGGCTTCCGGCGGCATCGGCGCGAAGAACGGCATCGCCAGCCAGTATTCGAACTGCGGGTATTTGCCGTATACCTCGATGCGATATGTCTGCTCATCGATCACCTGCACGCCGGGCAGCGGATAGCGGTTCAGGTCGAGGAAACCGTCAGGGTCTTGTTTCAGCGCCTGTTGCAGTGTCGCGGCGTACTCTTTGAGTCCGACGATGTAATCGCTCATCACGCCAAAGATAGGCTGGTGTAATTGCGGATTGGCGAGACGTTTGATCTGGTAGGCATAATCGGCTGCGGTGACGGTGCGCGTGCCGCCGTGCGGGAAATCGCTCAAGGCATGGATATCGCTCAGGTCCGCCGGCGTCAAATGCCCATACTCCGGCTTGCCCTGCGCATCGTGCGCAAATGCGGGATGCGGCTGATAGCGCATGCCGGGCTTGATATGGATCTCGTAGACGCTGTAGGCGATCTGCCCTGCTGACGCAGTGTCCGGCAAGTGCCGGTGGTGCTTGTCCAGATAATGCACCGTCGGCATCGCGCTGGCCGCCAGCGGTACCAGCTGATAAGGCCGCTTCAGGTAATGATATTGCAGCGGTGGCGCATAGATCTGCGCCAGAAACACGTATTCGTTCTCGCTGTAGGCCTGCGCCGGATCAAGGTGCTTGGGTCGCTCGGTGAACGCGGAATAGAAGATAGACTTGCCCTGCTCCGAGGCCGGGTAAGGATTATTCCACAGACCGCCGTCACAGGCGGAAAACAGTACAGCCAGCAGGGTAGCGAACAAAATTCTCATGGCGGGGAGTTTAGCGGAATAGGGCATGGTCGTCATGGTCATAGTTGACACGGGATGGTTGTTGCACAACACTGTGGAAAATTTCCGGCAAGCTCCGGCACACGGCAACCAGACACAATAACCAACCATGAACCCAGACTGGCAGGATTTCCTCACCCGACGCGGCGCAACTCTCGATACAGACGTGGTACAACATTTTGGCGACAACAGAGCCGAACTGGATGCCACCGCACACGGTACGATCCTGTGCGACCTGAGCCAGTTCGGCACGCTGCGCGTGTCCGGCGAAGACGCGCAATCGTTCCTGCAAAACCTGCTCAGCAACGACATCCGTGAAGTCAGTGACAGCCGTGCCCAATTCAGCAGCCTGAATACGGCCAAGGGACGGCTGCTGGCGACCCTGCTGATCTGGCGCGCGGACCAGGACTACCTGTTGCAACTGCCGCGCGAGCTATGCGAAGCAATATGCAAAAAGCTGTCGATGTATGTGCTGCGCGCCAAGGTCAAAGTCAGCGATACCGGCGACGCGACTGTGACGCTCGGCATTTCCGGCGCATTGGCACAAGATATCCTGGCTGCGCAGTTCGGCGCGCTGCCGCAACGACCGCTGGACACGCTGCAAATCGCTTCCGGCAGCGTGATCAAGCTTGGCGATACGCGCTATCTGATCAACACCACCGCGAGCAGTGCCGCCGAACTGTGGACCGCGCTCGGCCAGCATGCCCGTGCGGCGGGCAGTACCTGCTGGGACTGGCTCAACATCCGCTCAGGTATCCCGGTGATCCTGCCAGCCACCCAGGAGCAGTTCGTCGCGCAGATGGTCAATCTGGAGCTCATCGGCGGGGTGAATTTCAGCAAAGGCTGCTATCCGGGACAGGAGATCGTGGCGCGCATGCAATATCTCGGCAAGCTGAAGCGGCGCATGTATCTTGCCCATCTGGACAACAGCGACACGCCGCAAGCGGGCGATGAATTGTTCAGTCCCGAGATGAATGGCCAGTCCAGCGGCATGATCGTCAACGCAGCGCCCGCACCGGACGGCGGTTTCGACCTGCTGGTTTCGGTGCAGAGTTCCAGCCGCGACACACAGCCGTTGCACTGGAAGTCGTTGCAGGGCGCGATACTGCGATTCCTGCCGCTGCCCTACGTGTTGCCGGATGCCTGAATACATCTTGCCGATTAATTCTTAAACCGCCATGGACCAGCCCCGTAAATCGTACACCCGCATCCATCTGATCGCCCTGGCGGCAGTCTTGCTCATCGCAGTCAACAGCATCTGGCTGAACCTGTTCGGTGCACTCGACAACCGCCTCAGCGATCTGGTCGTGCGTCATGTCGCACAATCGCTCAGTCCCGATCCGGACATCGTGATCGTCGATATCGACGAAGCCAGCCTCGCCGCGATGCAGGACACGGCGGGTAGCTGGCCTTGGCCACGCGCGGTGCACGGCGAATTGCTACAGGGCATCGCACGGCAGCAACCGCGCGCCATCGTGTTCGACATCCTGTTCAGCGAACCGGATCGGTACCGGCCGGAGAGCGACCAGTTCTTCAACGAGGTGCTGCACGACATGAGCAACGTCTATTTCCCGATGGCGCAATTGCAGGGTGACCAGTCCCAGGGTGTGCCGTTGTCGGAACTGGCCAAGGTCATTGACATCCCGCATGCACCCGATGCCGACCCGCAGGCGCGCGCCATCCTGCTGCCGCCGCAGGCCATCGATACCGGATCATGGCGCGTCGGCCTGATCAACTTCAGCGAAGACAGCGACGGCATCGCGCGCCGTTACGAGTTGAGCCGCAACCTCTCCGGCTGGCAACTGGAGTCGCTGCCGGCGCGCGTGATGCGCGACCTCGGATACCCGATCCCGCCGCAGCCGGACATCATCCTGCACTGGCGCGGCGACAGCCAGGCCCACGCGCATATCCGGTACAGCGAACTGTATGCCGACCAGGCGCGCCAGCAGCCGTTGCGCGACCCGCACGAACTGACCGGCAAGATCGTCATCATCGGCACCACTGCCACCGGCCTGCACGACATCCGCGCCACGCCGATATCCAGCCTGTATCCCGGCGTGGAGATATTGGCCACCGCACTGGACAACCTGAAGAACCGGCGCTACCTGCATGCCGCTCCCGCTTATCTCGCAGCGCTGATCGCGGTGCTGTTGGTCGCGGTGCAACTACCCTTGTTCATCCGGCGCCGCTTCGACGTGTTCAGGATAGGCGGCGCCCTGCTGCTGCTGAGCTTGTTGCTGCTGGCCGTGCAGTACTACGCGATGACGCGGCTGTACAGTGTCGCGCTGCTGACCCCGCTGCTGTTCGGCTGGATCTTCTATTTCGCCGCCGCGATCAGCGAATACCTGCGCGAGAAGGCATCGCGCGAACAGACGGTGCGCATCTTCAACCGCTTCCTCGATCCGCGTGTGGTCAGCTCGCTGGTCGCCCAGGGTGAAACGCCGCAATCGCTGAGCGGCCAGGCACGCGACATCACCGTGCTGTTCTCCGACATACGCGGCTTCACGACACTGTCCGAGAAGCGCTCGCCGGAACAGATCGTCAGCCTGCTGAACCGCTACTTCAGCCTGCAGGTGGAGATCATCTTTCGCCACGGCGGCACGCTGGACAAGTTCATCGGCGACGCGATCATGGCATTCTGGGGCGCACCGCAGGACGATGACCGGCATGCCGAACACGCGGTGGCGGCCGCGCTGGAAATGGAACAATCGTTGCTGCGCTTCAAAGCCGAACTGGGCGAGGACGGCGAGGATTTCGACGTCGGTATCGGCATTCATAGCGGCAAGGCCGTGGTCGGTTTCATCGGTTCGGACACGCGCATGGATTACACCGCGATCGGTGACACCGTGAACCTGTCCAGCCGCATCGAAGGTCTCACCAAAGGTGTCGCGCGCATCCTGGTCTCCAGCGACACCGTCGCACACTGCGCAAATGCATTTGACTTTAGCCCGACCGGATCTTATAAAGTCAAAGGTCGTTTGCAGGAAGTCGCGCTATTTGCCCCTGCCAAGGTGAACTCATGAGATACCTGTATACCCTACTGCTCTATGCTGCGCTGGTTGCGCCGGTACACGCCGCGCAAGTCGGCTATGCGGTGCGCAACACCGAGATCAAGCTGCTGCCATACAGCGACGCGGCCACCGTGGCCACGCTCGATGAAAAAGCCAAAGTGAACATCCTGTTGCGCCAGGGCGGCTGGGTGAAGATCAACAGCAAAAACGGCAACGGCTGGGTCAGGATGCTCAGCGTACGCAGCGAAAGTACCGCCAGAAAACCCGGGGACAGCGGTCTGATGAGCATGCTCAACGTGGGGCGCTCCGGCAGCAGCAGCATCACCACAACCACCGGGATACGCGGCCTCTCCGAAGAAGACCTGAAGAATGCCCAGCCCAATCCGGCGGAACTCGCCAAGATGGAGCAGTACGCGGTGAGCAAGAGCAAAGCCGAAAAATTCGCGCGCGACGGCAAGCTGAAATCCCAATCACTCGATTACCTGCCCGGCACGCCCAGCGCCGCCCAGCCCTGACCCGGGAGGACCAACCATGCGCTACCTTACCCTGTCGATACTCTGCATCAGCCTGGTCCACGCGATCCCTGCACACGCTTTCGATCTGGATTTCCAGAAGGCACTCAATCTCGTGAAAAGTGCGCAACAGGCCAGCAAGACCGTAGACCAATCCGAAGAGATCGAGATCGGCCACGGCATCGCCGCCAACCTGCTCGGTGCCTCGCCGCTGCTGGCGGACGACAAGGTGCAGGGCTACGTCAACCAGGTCGGGCGCTGGCTCAGCCTGCACAGCGAACGGCCGGATCTGCCCTGGCAGTTCGGCGTGTTGGCCAGCACCGACCTCAACGCGTTCGCCACGCCGGGCGGTACCATCTTCATCACGCGCGGACTGTTGCTGAGACTCAACAACGAATCCGAACTGGCCGGCGTGCTGGCCCATGAAATGGTACACGTACTGCGCAAGCATCACCTTGCGGCATTGCAAAAGGGAGCGCGCATGGACATCGCCTCCATGCTGGCCAACGAAGCACTCAAGGACAAGGCCAATACCGAAGTACTCGACAAGGCCATCAAGGCAGGAACGGAAGTCTATGCGCGCGGGCTGGACAAGGAAGACGAGTTCGAAGCGGATCGCATGGGCATCGTGATCGCGACGCGAGCCGGCTATGACCCTTACGGACTGCCCGCCGTGCTGGAGATGCTCGACGCCAGCAACGCGCAGGACTCCTCCCTGGCGCTGATGTTCAAAACCCACCCCGCTCCCCATGACCGGCTCATGCTGCTGGAAAAGCAAATGGCTGAGCGTTTCGACGATTTTACCGCGCCCGCACAAGCCGACAAACGCTTTGAAAGCGAAGTAGCCCAGTTAAAATAATCCGTTTGAGCTAAAGCTTCATCGACATCTTGATATGCGACAGCCCGGCATCCATGAACTCCTTGCCATGCTCGGCGAACCCGAAACTGCGGTAGAACGGCATCGCATGGGTCTGCGCATCCACATCCACCTGCTTGTAGTCATGTGCACGGGCATAATCAAGCAACGCCTCCATGATCGCGGTGCCGACCTTTTGCTTGCGCCATGGCGGCAATACCGCGATACGGCCGATGTGGCCGTTGGCCAGCATCCGGCCGCTACCGATCGCATCGCCCTGATGACTCAGCGCCAGCGCATGACGGCAGCCTTCATCCTCCCCATCCCATTCCAACTCTGCGGGTACGCCCTGCTCCAGTATGAATACTTTTTCGCGCACCGATTTCAGCAATGGCTCTCCGTCATGCCAGCAAACCAGACTCACCGTAAAAGGATTACTCACGTCGGCATCCCTCCTGAAAAATCACTCATTGATTTCGACTACCGTTCCTGCGGAAACTATATCAAACAATTCGACCAGGTCGGCATTGTGCATGCGAATGCAGCCGTGCGAATCGGGTATGCCCAGCGGCACCGAGTCCGGCGTACCGTGGATATAAATGTAACGGCGCATGGTATCGCACTTCCCCAGGCGGTTGAAGCCGACTTCGCAACCGGACAGCCACAGGATGCGCGTCAACATCCAGTCGCGGCCGGGAAACTGCGCGGCCAGTTGCGCGTCATATATCTCCCCGGTGGGGCGTCGCCGCACGAACACGGTGTTCAACGGCGCGCCCGCGCCGATCTTGGCGCGGATGACATGCTTGCCGCGCGGCGTGCAGTTGCTGCCGAACTGCTCGCCTGCGCCGTTGGCGGCGCTGGATACGGCATAACGGCGCAGCATCTTGCCGGCGTCGTCAAGCACGGCGAGCTGCTGCGCGGCGATGTCGACGCGGATCTTCACAAGGCCTTTTGCTGCGTGCGACGCGACGCAAAAAAATCGCTGAGCATCTTTCCGCACTGTTCCGCCAGCACGCCGGACACGACTGTCGTATGGTGGTTCAGACGCGGTTCGCCGAACGCGTCCAGCACACTGCCGCACACCCCGGTCTTGGCATCAGTGGCCCCGTACACGATGCGTGCGATGCGCGCATGCATGACCGCCCCGGCGCACATCAGGCACGGTTCCAGCGTGACGAACAATTCGCAATCCACCAGCCGGTAATTGCCGGTCCGTTGCGCGGCATCGCGCAACGCCATCATCTCGGCATGGGCGGACGGGTCATGGCGCGAGATCGGCGCGTTGAAACCACGCCCGATGATCTGCCCATCCCTGACCACCACTGCCCCCACCGGCACCTCGCCGGCATCCCGGGCCATGCACGCCAGCTCAAGCGCGTGGTTCATGTAATCTACATCAGTCATAACCATCGATTGTTTTTCGCGCCTGAGTCCGGTAAAGCGGGCCGCAACCGTAGCACAACTGGGCTGATTTGACGAGTACGCGAAGATGCTTGCCTTTACTGCGTTTTTTGACAAGAATGTAGTCATCTTTAGCAGGTTTTCCACATGTCAGAAAAAATAATCGCAGACTTCACCCTGCCGGCAACAGACAATCAGACCTTCACCCTATCGAGCGCGCGCGGCAAGCATCTGGTCATCTACTTCTACCCCAAGGACAACACGCCGGGCTGCACCACCGAAGCGCAGCAGTATCGCGATCTCTACGCAAAATTCCAGCAGGCGGATTGCGAGGTGGTGGGCGTCTCGCGCGACAGCATCAAGTCACACGAAAACTTCAAGGGGAAATTCAGCCTGCCGTTCGCGCTGTTGTCCGATGCCGATGAAACGGTGTGCGAACTGTTCGGCGTGATCAAGCTGAAGAATATGTACGGCAAACAGGTGCGCGGCATCGAGCGCAGCACTTTCGTGTTCGACAAGGCCGGCGAAATGCGCCGCGAATGGCGCGGCCTCAAGGCGGACGGCCATGCGCAGGAAGTACTGGATTACGTCACCACCCTCAACTAAAGGAACCCAATGTCCCCAAGCACACGAAACAATTCGGCCACCCCGGCCAGGAATACAGACACCAAGCTGTTCGTGCTGGACACCAACGTTTTGCTGCATGACCCGACCAGCCTGTACCGCTTCGAGGAACACGACATCTGCCTGCCGATGTTCGTGCTGGAGGAACTGGACAACAAGAAGAAAGGGATGACCGAAGTCGCCCGCAACGCACGCCAGGCGAGTCGCTTCCTGGACCAGATCGTCAGCGACGCACCGCACAAGATAGAGGAAGGCATCGCGCTCGAATCCCCGTCGCACAAGAACTGCTCCGGGCGCTTGTATCTGCAGACCAGCTTTGTCAAATACGAGCTGCCGCAGAACCTGGAACTGGGCAAGGCGGACAATGCCATACTCGGCGTCGTGATCGGACTGCAGAAACAACAGCCCGAACGCGCGGTGATCCTGGTCAGCAAAGACATCAACATGCGCATCAAGGCGCGCGCGCTGGGCCTGGAAGCGCAGGACTACTTCAATGACAAGGTGCTGGAGGACAGCGACCTGCTGTATACCGGCGTACTGTCGCTACCCGACGATTTCTGGGACCGCCACAGCAAGGACATGAAATCCTGGCAGAAGGACGGCCGTACCTATTACCAGATCTCCGGACCGCTGTGTGCTGCGTTCTTCATCAACCAGTTCGTCTACCTGGAAAGCGGTCCCACACCGTTCTACGCGATCGTGCTGGAGCAAAGCGAATCGACCGCGCAGCTGTGTACCCTGATCGACTATACGCACAGCAAGAACAACATCTGGGGCATCACCGCACGCAATCGCGAACAGAATTTCGTGCTCAACCTGCTGATGAATCCGGATATCGATTTCGTCACCCTGCTCGGACAGGCCGGTACCGGCAAGACCCTGTTGACGCTGGCCGCCGGCTTGCTGCAAACCCTGGAGACCAAACTGTACTCGGAGATCATCATCACCCGCGTGACGGTTCCGGTCGGCGAGGACATCGGCTTCCTGCCGGGTACCGAGGAAGAAAAGATGACACCGTGGATGGGCGCCCTTGAAGACAATCTCGACGTGCTCAACAAATCCGACGAGGAAGGCGGCGACTGGGGCCGCGCCGCAACGCGCGACCTGATCCGCTCCCGGGTCAAGGTGAAGTCCCTGAATTTCATGCGCGGGCGGACATTTCTTAACAAATATGTCATCATAGACGAAGCGCAGAACCTGACGCCCAAGCAAATGAAGACGCT
>JBBRDZ010000040.1:0-18420 GCA_038203435.1 Burkholderiales bacterium | reverse complement strand
AGCTTGGGGGAAAGCGAAGCCAGCTGACGGCTGGAAGGATACCCTAACGCGGCGAACTGGTCGGGATGCCTGATGCGCAATGTCCTGAGCAGCATCAGGCGAGAAAACCAGCTACCGGTCATCGCCGCCAGCAAGATCATGATAACTATCCCGGCAAGGTTGCTGGCACCCATGGTCAAGATAGCTGGCTGATTCATACACGGGTCCGGTTCATGGTCTGTTCACTGCAGCATGATAGTACGGAATGCTGCGCCTGTCTGCCTTTGGCACGCCCGTCCAAATCAGGGTCCGCCCATGCTTGAACGACCGGCAGCGCATGCCATCCGCATTCAAGCGCTGTTCGGCCATTCACTATCCTGTTAAGTGTGGCGGGTGATCAGACGGGCACACCGGCCGCAGCATCGGCAAAAGTATAGGCGTCCATTGCCAACAGGCCGTAGGTGTGACTGGCATGGACACGTCTTGCAACCGCATTATCGCCCGCCGCACCCAATGCGACGAACAACGGCAGCAAATGATCTTCAGTGGGGTGATTGCGCTCGGCATGGGGAGCGAGCCGGCGATACGCCAGCAACGCGGGCAAATCGCCCGCGTCCAGTTTTTCCGCGATCCAGTTGTCGAAATCGGTCACCCAGCCTGGAGCAGGATCATCCAGGCCATGCCCCATGATTTCGTACAGATTGTGTGTCAGCGAACCCGAGCCCATCACCAGCACGCCCTGTTTGCACAGTGGCTGCAGGGCCAAGCCGAGCTGATAATGTGCTGCCGCACCAGCGCCTTGTATCAACGAAACCTGGAACACCGGGATATCGGCTTCCGGATACATCAGTCGCAACGGTACCCAGGCGCCATGATCGAGGCCGCGACTGTCGGCGGGGCTGACGGTTAAACCGGTGCCGCGCAACAACCCGATCGTTTGTTGCGCGGTATCGGGCGCACCCTGCGCAGGGTACTGTATCTCGTAAAGCTGGCGCGGGAAACCGCCGAAGTCGTGGATGGTATGCGGATGTGCTGCGGTGCTGACCGCAGGCCCGCCTTTATTCTCCCAGTGTGCCGAAACCACCAGGATGGCTTGCGGCCTTTCATTGTGCTTGCCCCAGTCCGTCAGGAAGCGCCGCGCGGCTCCGTCTTCCACCGACAACATCGGCGATCCGTGCGATACGAACAGGGACGGCAGTGTTTTCATCATCGCGTCGTCATCATTGCATCAAAACGGTGGCAGACCATTGATGCGGAAACTGAGATAGACCGCCACCGCAGCACACAGCAAGGTGGCGACAGACAGCACGACCGTTTGCAAACGAGCGTTCCCGGAGACAGGCAGTTTTGCAACCAGCGGTATCACAGCCAGCAGCGGCAAGCTATACCAGGGCAGTTGCGCTGTGAGTACCGCAAGGCAACCGATCAGACCGGAGATGAACCCAAGCGGCAGCGTGAAATTTCGGCCGCCGGCAAACTTTCCGTTGCTGACGAACACGATCAGCAGGCACGCGCTGGCCGCCGCGCCCAATGACAAACCATACTGGCCGAGCAGCGCTGAAGCACCGATCAACACCGCAGCACCCGTACCGAAGCCGAGTGCCGTCCCGGCAGTTGCAGCACGCACCGGCGAACCCTTCAGCTCATCCATCCAGTACACCAGCCAGCCGGTGTACAACACGCAGCCAGCGCCCCAGCGCAATGCGTCGACCGGCGATTGTTGTTGCAGGATGCGCATACTCATCCACAGCGCAGCTACACCGGCGAGCACCGTCAGGACCGGTCGCCACCACCGGCCGTGCATATAGCTCAACGGGATTGCCAGCAGACCGGAAGCCATGCCCAGCCAGATCAGTTTGCGCGATGAAGTGAGCGGTTCGAATGCCCACCCGCTCACCAGATGGATCATGACTGCAAATCCGGCGATGATGGCCAGGCCGCTCAGGCCTGCCTTCCTGAACAGCAAGGCGACTATCAATGCAACCACGAAAGGTGCGATGCCGGCCTGCATTGCCGGATTGTTGAGCAGCTCGTTCATGTTGACTCTCCCGTCATTGTTTCAGCATAAACACAATTCAAAGTGCCTTGTGCGACCCATCGCATAGCGGCCCGCTCTTGCTCCGCTTGCAGCCGCAGAAGTAGACCTTCTTGCTTTCTGCCGCCGAGAATCTGGTGGGCGCGAACGCCGTTCCCTTGTGGCTGCCGTCACAGAATGGTTGTGACTTGCTCTTGCCACAGGCACACCAGTAGTAGTCCTTGCCCTTTTCAACATCGACGACGAAGGGAGCGGTGGCTGCGATCTCAGGCTTGCTCATATTATTTCCTTTTAATCGGCGAAGGAAAAGCTTTTCAGGCTATGGGGACCAGTCTGTCTGATCCCCCATGGCATCTAGTCCTTGTAGGCTTCGATCTCGAATTCCAGCTTGATGTCATCGCCGACACCCGGCAGAAAGGCTTTCATGCCGAAATCGGAACGCTTGATCTGCGCCGTGGCAGCCGCGCCACACTCTTCCTTCTTGTTCATCGGATTGGGGCCGCATTTGAACGCGTCGATGCTGAGCGTGACCGGCTTGGTCACGCCGAGCAGGGTCAGATTCCCTTCCACGCTGACCGGATCGTCACCCTTGAATTTCATGCTGCTGGACTTGTAGGTCATGCTCGGGTATTCGACCGCGTTGAAGAAATCCGGTGACTTCAGGTGCTCGTCGCGCTTGGCAAAACCGGTGCTGACCGACGCCGCATCGATCGCGATATCGACGCTGCCGCTTTTGGCGGCACGATCCAGCGTTACCTTGCCGCTGCTGTTGTCGAAACGGCCATGCATGGTCGAGTAACCGAAATGGCTGACACTAAACAGTGCATAGGTATGCGCCGGGTCGGCAGTGTAGGTATCGGCTGCCTGGGCAGTCAGTGGCAAGCTTGCGGCAAGTAACAGGGTCAGGGTGTGGCGTTTCAGCATGTTGATGCTCCTATGTAGTTGATCGATCGGCACTGCTTTGCAGCGGTAAGCTCGGCAGCGATGGGCGTACTATATTTAATAGTTCGTCATTGATAAACACGCTTATTGTAATTATATTGAACACTGACAGTTGTTAATCGGGCAAGCATGGATACGCTGACCAGCATGAAAGTTTTCTCCACGGTGGTGGACGTTGGCAGCTTTGCCGCCGCCTCCGAGCGTTTGGACATGTCGCGGGCAATGGTGTCAAAACATATGGCGCATCTGGAAAGCCACCTCGGCACCCGTCTGCTGAATCGCACCACGCGCCGTCTCAGCCTGACCGAATCCGGTTCGGCCTATTTCGAACGTTGCCAGGTCATCCTGAACGATCTTGAGGAAGCCGAGCTGGTGGCGACCGATCTCACCATGGTTCCGCGCGGAACGCTGCGCCTCACCGCACCGCTGGTGTTCGGCGTGATGCATATCGCACCGCACATCGCCGATTACCTCATCATCCATCCCGAAGCAAAACTCGATTTCAGCCTGGATGACCGGCATGTCGATCTGGTCAACGACGGCTACGATCTGGCGATACGTATCGGCAACCTGCCCGAGACTGGCATGATCGCACGCAAGCTGACCACCGACAGCCTGGTGGTATGCGGCTCGCCGGATTATTTTCACCGGCACGGAGTACCACTGGTTCCGGAAGACCTGGCACAACACAATTGCATGGGATACAGCTATGAGGTGCCCGCCAATGAATGGCAATTCAGCGGAGCGGACGGCGAGCACCGGGTGGCCATCAACGGCACCGTGCGCGCCAACAACGGCGACCTGTTGCGGGTGGCGGCCTTGGGCGGAGCCGGGATCGTGTTGCAGCCCAGGTTCCTGGTCGGCGCCGATCTGAGGGAAGGCAGACTGCAGGCCGTGCTGACAGAATTCAACTCGCGCGAACTGGGTGTATACGTGGTTTATCCCAGCCGCAGATATTTGCCTGCCAAGGTCAGGTCGTTCATCGACTTTCTGGTGGAGCGCTTCGGCCCCAACCCGGACTGGGGAAAATACTGAAACAACGCCAGAGACGGCGATGGCTGAAGCTTCAGGTCGGGTTCACTGGGTCCCTGCACCGTCATCCCGCTTCCACCATTCCGCGATGATGCTGCCCACCGCAGGGTTGACCAGATAGCCATAGGAACGATGGCAGTTCAGTCCTTCGTCGCTGCGGAAAAAGTTGTATATGCCATGGCAGTGGTCTTCGATGGAATCGACCAGACCCTGTTCCAGCATCGGTGCAAAAACTGCTTTCAGATTCTTGTTGAGCGAAGTCACGTCGCCCTCGGCGGCAAAATTCTGCCAGCGCCGAATCAATCCGGGATAGCTCTTTTCGTAATGGCCTTTCATACCCAGCAGACGCCGCTGCATGTAATGCAAACCCATCGGGCTGCCCAGTGTCAGAAAGTCGATCTTGCCGGTCACGCCGTCCTGATGCGACAACTCCCACAGGGTGTCATAAGCGATCACCGAACCGAGGCTGTGCCCGATCAACAGCACTTCCCTGCGCTGTTCCAGTAGCGGACGCAGAACCTGCTTCAGTTGATCGCGTATCGTGCGCGCGACGTTGCCGGCATTGTTGAAATAGCGGTCGATCTCCTGGGCAGTGCTGCGCACTTCCTCGGGAAGCGTGCGTATCAGCAACGGGACGTGATCCGCCAGCGTCAGCAGGAAACGGCTCAGTACGATGTTCCAGGATTGGGCCTCGCGCAGGTCCTGCTGTGTCGGGGCATGCTTATTGATCAGCGCGTCGATCCAGGGAATGTCACTGGTGATGTCCTTGTACCGATGATAATAAGCATAGTTCCAGCCGGCCAGATGGAACTGCACCTGGCCGGCCTGCATCTTGTCCGCCACCGTGCTGTCGGCGCGGCGCACCCCTTCGATCAGGGTACGCCAGAGCAATTCACGGTGCAGTGCCGGCTCGGGCTTGGGATTCTTGCCCGGCACATAGATGATCTGCTTTGATGTCATTGAATAAACCTGATGGGCAGATTGCCCACTTTAATCCGTCATCGTGTCGACGCTGATGAAGAATGCCGCAGTGGTATTGTTCGGGTCGGAGCTGGCAACAACCGAGTTGCCCGCATCATCGGTGAACTTCACGTTGATGTTCACATTGTCCGGGCTCGCCGTGGTCAGCCCGTTGTTGATCTTCATCATCGCGTCAAAGCCCTGGCGCTCCATCGTCAGCTTCTGCTGGATCTCGATCTTCACCTTGGCGCATTCGGTATCGGCAGCGTAAGAAACTGCAGGCAACAACAATAGTGCGGCAAACAGACCGCAAAGCGCGCGGCATAGCCCGGTCCAGCTCTGGCTCGTGGCGGATTCCAAGTTGCTCATGTTGTGCACTCCGGCTATGTTGTTCATACGCTTACCTGTCGGTTGCCTTGTTGCATTTCAAAATTCAATATTGTCCATTCGTGGAGTTAATTTTTAATTGGGGTCTGTCTTCTATTACTCACGTCTAAAAAACTAATGCGATGCTGACCCCTTTAATTCTTTCTTAACGCAAGGGTATTCCTTTAAATTTCCATCCTTAACGGGATATCCATTGGTCACATAAACCACCTTGATTCCGTCGGTTAATAACATTTCAAATAGCGGTTCACTGCCATAATCATCACAGCAATTAAACGACCAATTCGTTTCTGAACGCGCGCGCTTGATTAGCGACTCAAATACATCAGGCACTACACTATGCGGCTTGAGCTTTAGCCTCTGCACCAAGAGACCTATATCATCAGGCTGGAAGTAATAATAAGCCGGCCCATGCATGATATTTCTATCTTTAAACATTTCTATGTTGCCAGCAACCTCTCTTGAGAAAAGTCGAAATAACAGTTCTTTCCGAACTTCACAGAGGATCGGGGTCAGGCGCAAGATCGGGGTCAGGTCTTGCCTTTTGCCTTCACTCCACTCAGAGGAGACCTCATGGACGAGCCGGTCACGGGGTCAGGTCTTGCCTTTTGCTCTCACTCCACTCAGAGAAAGTGCAGAGCTCAGGGTCAGGTCTTGCCTTTTGCCCCCACTCCGCTTGAGCTATCCGCATTATCGCCACCGGCGCATCCTGCACCCGGCGCAAGATCGGGGTCAGGTCTTGCCTTTTGCCTTCACTCCACTCATAGGAGACCTCATGGACGGAGCCCTATTCTTTTCTGCAACCGCAGCAGCACAAACCGCTGCGAGATAGCTGCGCCGTGGTGTGTTCATAAGAGTTGTCGTTGCGTGTGTCATCGTTTGTTCAGCTCAAAGCAATTGGGCTCCGCCTTTATATTATCATCCGTTCCGTCCCCATATCACCCTCTATAATTTGCTTTGCCCGGCACAAAGATGATCTACTTGCTCGTCATTGGATTGTCAAAGGTCTTTGAGGACGCGCGCGCGCGCCTGCTTTGCTTCTTCGTCACTGATCAAGCCCTTATCCTGCAGCTCCTTGATCTGGCTCAGCCGCTGCTCAACACTTGCAGCGCTGCGTGGTGCGATTGCGGCTGGGGTGTTATCAGCGCAGTCCAGTTTGGCATGCAGGCCGCCATTGCTGATCTCTGCACTGACCGGCCTGGTGAGGTCCGCACAACCTTCCTTCTTCAGGGTTATCCTGCCGTAAACGGATTCCTTGTCGTGGGGATAGACATTCGGGAACACATCCTTGTGGCTGATCATGATCGGTGTTTCACCGATCTTTTCGCCCATCACGTAGACCGCGGCACCGGGCGGGACAGATTCGACCTTGAACGGATTGTCGCCGGCGACCGGAAAGAACCTGCCCGTGTCGCTGTTGGAGGTGCAGGCCGCCACGAGCAGCAGATTGCATATCGCAAACACAGTTATTGATCGCTTCAAGTACATCGCTTCTCCCGGGAAATATTAAGAATCCGAACGCGCACCGGTTCGGCACGGCTGTCGTCTGCATCATGCATGAGCGTTGCGCTTTTCAGTCACTTTGGCATCGAATTTCTGCTTGTTGATGACGAAACGCTCGTGCAACCCTTTGGAGATCATGTCCACGCCGTCGTGCGCTTCCACGGAGAACACCAGTCTCCTGCCGTCGACCTCGATCAGTTCGACCGTCGCCGTGACCCGCAGTCCCGGCGGGGTCGCGGCCAGATGACTGACGTTGATCAGGGTGCCTACCGACTGCTCGTTCGGCCAGTCGAGATGCGGATTGATCGCCTTGATGCAGGCCCATTCCAGAAAACCCACCAGGAAG
Source organism: Burkholderiales bacterium (assembly GCA_038203435.1). Taxonomy (GTDB): domain Bacteria; phylum Pseudomonadota; class Gammaproteobacteria; order Burkholderiales; family Gallionellaceae; genus Gallionella. The sequence goes on along the minus strand of JBBRDZ010000040.1, from coordinate 11,236 downwards.
CCGGTCGCAAAAACTTCCGGCATCGCGACGAATTCTTCCGCTTCCGGATACAGCGCCGGAACGGTTTTGGATGCCGGCACGACGAAGCTGTGCTGGTAGCGGATACCCGCTTGCAAAGTTTCTTTCATCTCCTACTCCCCCAAAGTTTCGATTCGCTAGTCGTCGCTCAACTTGTCAGGACAATCACAGGGCATATCTTAGCCGCTTATCAACAAGAAAATTAGCAAAGCATTTCCTGACCCACACCAGCGAATCCCATGAAACAACCCGCTTTGCCAGGACGCGGCACTGAATCGCCGCGTCGCGCTAGCCCGGCTTGCGCGCCACCAGATCGATCAGCGCGGACATGCCGCTGTGCCCCGCGCCCTCGCGGATCATGTCGTCATGCTCGCGCAAATGCGCTATCTCCATATCGCCGAACGCATCACGCAACAGCGCTTCGCTGTACATGTTCTCGGCGAGCGGCGGTCCGCCGGTCTGGTAGTCGAGTTGGCGCGGCGTGTAGCCCTGCAGCAACAGCAGTCCGCCCGGTTTCAGGCAACGCTTGATGCCCGCGAACATCTGCCCGCGCAAAGCGGGCGGCGCAAACTGGATGAAGATCGCCGCCACCGCATCGAAGCGGTTCTCGCCCCATTGCCATTGCGCGAGATCGGCCTGCTCGAAATTGATGGACACGCCGCGCTGCTGTGCGAGTTTTTTCGCCTTGTCCAGTGCCACCCCCGATGCTTCCACCGACAGCACCTGCAAGCCCTGCTGCGCCAGCCACACCCCGTTGCGTCCTTCGCCGTCGGCTACCGCCAGGCAGCTCATGCCGGGTTTGAGCAGTTGCCGCCGAGACACCAGGAATTCGTTCGGCTCGGTACCGAAAAGATATTCCTCACTGGCATAGCGTTCGTCCCAGGCACTCATCGATTTTCTCCGCAAAGTTTTTCGTTCAGGGTACAACGCGATGCTGCGCTTCATTCACCAGCAGCGCACGTCGTGCATATTCGGCAGCCTGTTGCTCATGTCCCAGTTGTGCAGAAACCCGCGCCATGCCCTGCAGGTCTTCGGCGATACGCGCACTCAGCGCCAGCGCTTTGTCGGCTTGCAGGGCGGCCTGGAAATCCCGCAGTGCATCGGCGTGGCGCGCCAGCTTCTCTTCGGCCAAAGCAGCGACACGCAAGCTGTTGGCCCGCTCTTCGGCACTGGTGTTGCCGGCCTTACTCACGGCCTGCGCCAACACCAACGCGCCCTCGGCGTCACCCTGCAACAACAGTATGCGGGCACGCAATGCGGCGATGCCGGCGCCCAGCGCACATCCATTCGCGCACAGGGATTCCGCAGAACGCAATGCGCTATCCGCCTCTCCCAGCCGCGCCAGATCGGCCAGAATGACCGCCTTGCGGAAGGATGCGGAGAGTCGTGCCGGTGGCGGGTAGATGGGTTGTTGCTCCAGCAGTATCGTGTCCAGCCCTGCCAGCGCGCCTGCATCGTCGTTCAACTGATGGGTCACCGTGGCGAGATTGATCAGCGTCGTGGCGCTCGCGTCGGTATCGTCCAGCGATTGCTGCAGCGCCAGCGCTTTACTGAAATCGCGTTGCGCCTGTCGCAGATCGCCGTCGCGCAAAGCCCGCCGCGCATCCTTGTCCGCCGCCTTGGCCTGCTCGATCGCCTGCGGCGGATGCACAACAGGTGCGCTGCTGCAGGCGACCAGGATGAACGGCAACATCAGCACCCATAATTTAGTCATGGCTGTCCATCTTGATCGTCCCGCTATCGCCTGCCGGTTTATCGCCATTCAACGGCCAGTGGGTACTCAGGCTATCCACTGCCTGTTGGGTATCGCCTATCAATCGCCTGGTCTTGTCCATCGTGTCGCGCGTCTCATCCAGCATGCCAGGCAGTTGCGGAGCAGTACGCTGCACCGCATCCCTGATGGTATCGCTGCTGGTACGCAGGTTTTCCATGCTGCTGTCGACCTTGTTCAGCAAGGCGGGCAGATCGTGGTCGAGCTGGGTCGTCATCGACTCCGCGTGCAGCGCGGATATTCGCAATGACTCCAGCAGTGGCCCCACCTGTTTGTCGAGATTGCTGTCGAGGCTGCCCAGCACACGGTCAAGGCGCTGCCGGGTAGCGCGCATCTCGACCGAGAATTCGCGCAGGTTCTTCAACGTCTGGCGCACATCGCCATCCGGGTCATGCAGTGTCTGGTGCAGATCGTCGAGTATCGGCATGATGCGATTCTTCACGTCGATCACGGCCTGTTCCAGTCCGCTGGCACGCTCGAAACGGATCTTGTCGCCGGCCGCCAGCACCGGCTTGCCTTCCGCACCGCGGCTGATCTCGAGCACACCGTCGCCGATCACGCCTTCCTTTTTCAGGGTGATCACGGCATCCTGCCTGATCAGGCCCAGATATTTGGATTCGATCCCGACCTCGACCTGCACATGACCCTGCTCGTCCAGCGCCAGACTGCTCAGTTTGCCGATCTTGAAACCGCTGAACTTGACCGGCATGCCCTCGCTCAAATCCTGGCCGCTGTCGGCGACAAAATACAGCGGCGACTTTGCCGTGAACGCGCCTTTTTTCACGCCGCTCCAGACGAAAGCCAATCCCATACCCAGCACCGCGAGCAACAGGAACAGGGCGGCCTTGCCGAACAGATGCTTGAAACGCTCGTCTTTATCATCCAGCAATGTCACAGACACCTCACTCGATCTTGTCCCAGGTCAGGGACGTTGCCTTGTCCGAAATCACCAATACCGCGCGGCCCTCATTTGCACAGGCTGCCAATGCCGCCATCCAGCAGTTCGCCAGTCGCGTCCGGACATCATCGAACAGCGCGCCATCCACCACCAGCACCGGAGACTGCTGCAACACCGCGCGCAGCAGCCCGGCCAGTTTGCGTTGCCAGGGATCGACGCCATGCGGCGGGGCAGCCATAAAAGCCGCGAACTCGCCCTGCTCCATGCCCAGCACGCCCAGCCAGTGGCTGACGCTCTGCTCAGTTGCCGTGAAGTCACGGCGTGTGTGATACCACAATGGCAGCGTGACGTTCTCCCATATCCTCAGGTTGCTGATCAGGCCGCCGTCAGCCGCCACCCATGCTACCCGCCCCGGACGACACTCGCTCACCGCCTGCCAGATCAAAGGCAGCGGACCGCTATTGTGCCTTCTTTCGGCCAGCTTGCCGATGGCGACCTTGCGTTGCCGTCGTTCGCCCTGCACGATCTCGATACTGCCCGAGGCGCACACGGCAGCGCCGGTCGCGGCGTCTAGCACGGCATCCTTGTCCTGCCGCGAGACCAGTTGCAGCTGGCGCGTCTCGCCCGCGTGCAGTGTGAAACCGTATGCGCGATCGGAAGCGGCACAGCGCACATCGACGAATCTGAACAGCGCCCCCATGTTCAGAACAGCCACACCGTGATCAGCCCGTCGCAGGCGAATACCGCCATCAGGCTGCGCATCACCGCGCGCGACGCGGCGACCGGAATATCGGTCATGCCGTGCGTCACGCTCAGCCCGTAATAGCAGGGCAGCACCGACACCAGCATGCCGAAGCAGATGCTTTTCAACAATGCCGCAAAGATCTCGGTATAGCTGATCATCTCGAAGAAATGGCCGACTTCGCCAAGCAGCGAGACGTCGATATGCCAGGCGGTCACGACCATGCCGGTGCCGATCGCGACCACCTGGAAATAAAAAGTCAGCGCCACGCTGGTGATGGTCATCGCCAGCATCCGCGACACCACCAGATACGCGACCGGCGCGATGCCCATGCGCCGCAGGTTCCCGATCTCGCCGTTCACCTGCATCGCGGCAAGTTCGCTGGCGATCGCCGAACTGCTGCGCCCGACGATCACGATCGCGGTCAGCAACGGACCCAGTTCGCGCACCATCGTCCAGATCAGCGCCTGCAATGTCAGCAGCTCATTGCGCCCGACCAGGTTGCTGACCTGCATCACCACGATCAGTCCCGCCAGCAACGCCATCATCGTGACCGGCCCCACCGATTCGATGCCGGTGAAATAAAGCTGCTTGAGCAGTGCCCTGCGCACCGGCCAGCGGATCACCGCCGGCAATGACACCAAGACCTTACCGAACAGCATCAAGCTGTCGCGCACGAACAGCCCCTGCATACCCAGCCAGTCCTGCATCCGGGACAGGGGATTGCTCATCGGTCGGCAGGCACTTTCATGCCGTTGTCATCGCCATGCGAACAGGCCGCACAGTTGTATCTGCCGGCACTCCGGCTGGCCAGCTGCAGGTCACGGATTATAGGCATGCGCAGTCTTCCTGAATTTGCCGACACTGGCACTGACCCAGACGATCACATCGTCGACGTAGGTGAACACCACCGGGATCACCAGCAGGCTGAGGAAGGTCGAGGTGATCAATCCGCCGATCACCACGATCGCCATCGGCGAGCGGAAACTGCCGTCGCCCGAACCCAGGTCCAGTGCCACCGGCAGCATGCCCGCGCCCATCGCCATGGTGGTCATCACGATCGGACGCACGCGTTTTCTGCATGCGTCGAGCAACGCTTCGGCGCGGCTCATGCCGCGCTCGCGGCGCGACACGATCGCGTATTCCACCAGCAGGATGGAGTTCTTGGTGGCGATCCCCATCAGCATGATCATGCCGATCATCGACGGCATCGAGATCGCGGTGCGGGTCAGGTACAACGCCAGGAATGCGCCGGGTATCGACAGCACCAGCGCGCACAATATCGTGGCCGGCTGCATGAAGTCCTTGAACAGCAGCACCAGCACGATGTAGATGCACAGCACACCGGTGAACATCGCCAGGCCGAAACTGGCGAACAGTTCGCGCATCGCCTCGGCATCACCGATCGGCGCCATCGTGATCCCGGCCGGCAGATCCCGGATCGACGGCAGGGCCGCGACTGCGGCCTGCACCTTGCCCAACGGCTGGCCGGCCAATTCCATATCGAAGCTGATATTGCGCTGCCGGTCGTAGCGGTCGATCTGCGCCGGACCGCTCTCCAGACTCAGGCTGGCAACGCTGCCCAGCATCACTGGGCCGTGCGTGCCCGGCACCGCAAGGCGCGCCAGCAAGCCGAGGTCCTGGCGCGCTTCGTCGCGCAGTTTCACCACGATGGGCAGTTGCCGGTCGGGCAGGTTGAGCTTGGCGATATCCTTGTCGTAGTCGCCGGCAGTGGCCACGCGCAGCGTTTCCGCGATCGAACTGGAGGTCACGCCCAGATCGGCAGCGCGCGCGAAATCCGGACGCACCACCAGCTCCGGGCGCAGCACGCTGGAATTGGATACCACGTTGCCGATGCCCGGAATAGTGCGCAGTTCCTGACCCACCTGCAATGCGTGCCGGTACAGCAATTCGCTGTTCTCGCTGGTCAAAACTATTTGGTATTTGTCCGCGGACGAGCCCAGCCCGACCTTGACGCGCACACCCGGCAACACCCTCATCGCCTCGCGCAACTGGGCTTCAATCTCCTGCTTGCGCATGTTGCGCTGTTCGCGCGGCTTGAGCTGTATCGACAGCGATGCGTGGTTCGCTTCCGGCACACCGGACGGCTCGAACGCATTGCCGCCGCTGCTGCCGCCGCCGATCGCGGTATAGACCAGCGTCACATTCGGATTGTGCATGAGCACACCGCGTGCCAGTTCGGCCAGCGCATAGGTCTGCGCGAACGTGCTGCCCGGCGGCAGGGACAATGACACCTGGGTCTGCGACTGGTTGTCCTTGGGCTGGAACGCGGTCGGCAAACTCCCGGCCAGCACGAACGAGCCAACGAAGAACACCGCCGTCATCGCCAGCGTGGATTTGCGGTGGGCCAGACACCATTGTGCCCAGTTCAGATACAGCACGATCCAGCCCGGCGTCGCATGTTCGGCACGCGGGCGCAGGAAATAAGCCGACATCATCGGCGTCAGCATGCGCGCCACCGCCAGCGAGAACAACACCGCCACCGCGGCGGTCCAGCCGAACTGCACAAAGAATTTTCCGGCGATGCCGCTCATGAAGGCGGTCGGCAGGAACACCGCGACTAAAGTAAACGTCGTCGCGATCACCGCCATGCCGATCTCGTCGGCGGCTTCCATCGCCGCCTGGTAGGGCTTCTTGCCCATCTCCAGATGACGCATGATGTTCTCGATCTCGACGATGGCATCGTCCACCAGCACCCCGACCACCAGCGACATCGCCAGCAGCGTCACGACATTGATGCTGAAGCCGAGCAGATACATCACCGCAAAAGTTGGAATAACCGCAAGCGGCAGCGCGGTCGCGGCGACGATGGTGGCGCGCGTGTTGCGCAGGAAGAAGATCACCACGATCACCGCCAGCAAGGCGCCCTCGAAGATCATTTCCATCGATCCCCTATAGGTCTCATAGACCATACTCACCGTCTCGAAAACGCGTTCTATGCTGATCTCGGGGTGCGTCTGCTTGAGTGTCGCGAGCGCATGGGTCACCCCGTCGCCGACCTCGACATCGCCGGCACCCAGCGAACGGATGATCTCGAAGCCGACCACCGGCCGGCCATCGTGCAACGCCGCCGAGCGACGCTCGGCGATGCCGTCGCTGACCTGTGCCACCTGATCGAGACGGATGTGCCGGCCATCGCGCAGACTGATCTCCATCTTCGCCAGTTGCTCCGCGCTTTGCACCGTCGCCAGGGTGCGCACCGATTGCTCGATGCCACCCAGTTCGGTGTGCCCGCCCGGCGCTTCCTGCTGGATCTTCTGCAACTGGCTGGACACTTCCGCGGCAGTGATGTTGAGCGCGAGCAGCCTGGACGGATCGAGCTCGACGCGGATCTGTCGCGTCACGCCGCCGACGCGGTTGACCGCGCCCACGCCTTTGACGCCGAGCAGCAACCGGGTGATGTCGTTGTCGACGTACCAGGACAATTCTTCCTCGCTCATGCTGTTCGAGGCGATGGTATAGGTCAGGATCGGTTTGCTGCTCAGCTCCACCTTGTTGATGACCGGATCGAGCATGTCGCGCGGCAGCTCGCCGCGGATGCGCGCCACTGCGGAACGCACATCTTCCAGCGCCAGTCTCGAATCGCGCTCCAGGCGGAATTCGGCGGAGAGGACCACCGTTCCGTCCTTGACCTGGGTATACAGGTGTTTCAAGCCCTGCGCACTGGCGATCGCGTTCTCGATCTTGCGCGCCACTTCGGCTTCCATCTGGTCCGGTGATGCACCCGGCAGGGTCGCCGTCACCGTGATCATCGGCAGGTCGATGTCCGGGAACATCTGGATCTTCATCGCCTTGAACGCCATCACACCGAAGAAAGTGAGCATCACGAAGGCCAGCACGGCCGGGATGGGGTTGCGTATCGACCAGGCGGAGACATTCATGCCGCTTATCCCTGAATTACCTGAACGATATCGCCTTCAGTCAGGAACGCGCCGCCGCTTTCCACCACCGCTTCATCCGCTTTCAATCCCTGCTTGATCTGCACGCGGTCGCCGTTGCGCTGACCGATCTTCACTTCGCGCTCATGCACGTGCCGGTCCGGCCCCACCACCAGCACATAGGTCATGCTGCCGCGCTGCATCACGGCGGACTGGGTGATGGATTGCAATTTCTGCCTGCCGCCGCTGATATCGAAGCTGCCGCGCGCGAATGCACCGGCGATGATGCCCGAACTGTCAGCGAGGCGAACCAGCGCATAACCGTAGCGGGTCTTCGGATCCACCGACGGCGAGATCGCGCGAACCGCACCTTTGACGACGCGCCCTTCGCCAACAGTGACTTCGACAGCCATGCCTTTGCGCAGCTGCATCAGTTCCTCCGCGGTCATTTCGGCACGCCATTCCAGACGCCCCTTGAGGATCAGCCGGAACAGTTCGGCACCGGGTTGCAACATCGAACCCACCGTGGCACTCGCCGCCGAGATCACGCCCGAATCGGGCGCGACAATACGCCCCTGCGCTGCGGCCGGCTCGTTGCCGCGCGCATAATTGTCCAGCGTGACCAGTACCTCGCCGCGCTGCACATGATCGCCGATGCTGACCTTCACATCCGCGATGCGCAACCCCTGTACCTGCGCGCTGATCACGGCTTCCTGCCACGGCAGGATGCTGCCGTTGGCGGTCAGGGTGCGCGACCATTGTTCGGCGCGCAAGGTGGTGGTGCGCACCGTCAGCGCGGGCCGACCGGCCTCCGCCACGACGGGTTCGGCACTGCTGCTGCCGACCCGCCAGCCGGTCAGCAGCAGCATGGCGCACACAACCAGGGTGAAGATCGTGCGCGGTCGTTTGAAATCGATACTCATTACTTAACTTGCCTCCCAAGACATTTGACGCGCTCGCGCTACTCTAATAATGCTGCCGGCCTGCTCATGACAGCCCGTTTCCAACCGCCGCACAGCTGTGGCGCACGCGGATTCATGTTAACCTTTTCGCGCAACGAACTACAGGGACAACTGACAGGCCATGAAGAAATCGTGTTTAGTCCTGCTTGCCTTCGCGCTGTTCAGCGGCGGGTGCAGCATGGTCAGCCTGATGTACCGCAATGCCGACTGGTTGTTGTTGCACAAGATCGATGCCTACACCTCGTTCGATGACCGGCAACAACTAACCATACGCGAGGACATCGCGGATTATATGCGCTGGCACCGCAAATACGCATTGCCGGAATACATCAAGTTCCTGCACAACCTGAACGGGACGGCGCAACTCAAGGGCCGCTTGGACAGCGGGGCGGTCGCACAGCTGCGCGGTCAGTTGCAGGAATTGTACCGCAGCACGCTGGCCCCGGCGGTGCGGCCCGCCGCGCAGATCCTGGCCAGCCTGGATGACAGCCAGATTGCAGAACTGGCGCGCAACCTCGCCGAAGAGAACCGTCAACAACGGCACGAGCTACTGGATGTCGTCCGGGAGGAATACCTGGAAAAACGTGCCGACCATACCATCGATTTTCTGGAAGGACTGGCCGGCGATCTGAGTGCGGCGCAACAACAGCAGGTCAGAGCAGCCAGCCGGGGTCTGCCGGGCGTCGACGAACAGTTCTTCCAGCATCGTGTTAGCAACCAGGCCACATTGATCGCGTTGTTGAAGGAGCGTGCCGGCGCGGATCGTGTCGCGAATTTCCTGGCGTCATGGATAAACACTCCCGAGGCAACCCGGACGGTGCTGCAACAACATGCGATCGAGTCTTTCCAGGACGACCTGGATGAAATGATCGTCGACATCCACAGCTTGCTGACCGCCGCGCAAAAAGATCATCTGCGAAAAAAGCTTACCTCATATATCGATGAAATGAACAAACTGGCCAGCGACACCAACGCGACCGCCAACAATACCCCGCAACCCTCGACGCTGGAGATCATCCCATGACAGTACGTATATTGATTTTATGTCTGACCTGCCTGGGTACAGTCGCGTCGGCCCGCGCCGAGCCGGCGCCGGACGAGCCGATCAGTCGCGTTCCGCAACAACCGCTGTGGGAGGCCGGACTGTTCGGGCTGGGCATCAGCCAGCCCGCCTACCCCGGCGCGGACGAACACGTGAACCGTTTGCTGGGCCTGCCCTATGTCATCTACCGCGGCACCTATCTGCGTGCCGAGCGGGGCGGCGTCAATCTGCGCGCGTTGCAATCCCCGCGCAGCGAACTGGATGTGGGTTTTGCCGCCTCGCTGGGTTCGCATGCTGCCGACATCGCAGCCAGGCGAGGCATGGCCGACCTGGGTACCATGATCGAGGTCGGCCCGCGACTGAGTGTCAAGCTGGATGATGCCGGCAATACGCGCTTGCGCTTCGCGCTGCGCGAAGTGATCGATGTCAGCCACGGCTTCGCGACGCGCGGCATCGCCTTCGAGCCGCAATGGGAGACCGGGCGGCGCCTGCCCGGCGGCTGGTTCGTCTCCACCCAGCTCGGCGCGCTGTTCGGTGACAGCCAGCTGGGCGATACCTATTACGGCGTGACGTCCGCCGAAGCCACCGCCAGCCGCGCCAGCTATTCCGCCAAAGGCGGACTGATCGCACTGCGTGCCGGCCTGCTGGCAGCGCATATGCTCACGTCCGATGTGCGCCTGTTCTGTATTCTGCGCGTCGAATCGACGGCCGCTGCCGCCAACCGCGACAGCCCGTTGCTGCGACGCAATGCCGGCTGGGGCGCGGGGGTGGGACTGTCATGGGCACTGGCGCGTTCCAGTCGTTACGCTGTCGATTGAAGGGGTATCAGCACCGGCCCTGGGCGTATCGTTCAGATCAAGGCGCTGGAATTTTATACTCGACTAACTTACTATACTTAGGAATATCTGATTAAGTCCGTTCGTCCTGAGCTTGTCGAAGGACGGGCTGTGTGATTTATTGATTGCATGTCGTTCTCCATTCATGGTTCGACATAACCAGCCACTTGGTGCAAGTTTCATCGCACCTAGTGGAATGGCTAGTAGTTTCATCAAGCTCACCACGAACGGAGGACTTATTCAGTGTTTCCCTTACATAAAGAACGTACATAAACGCAAGTCACCGGAGTCCCCTTGCCGCAAACCAGTAAAAACAATGTTGCCCTGATCAGGGTGCTGCGCAAACTATTGCCGCCGGAATCCGTGCTGGTCGAGGCGGAGGATCTGCGCCCGTTCGAGTGCGACGGGCTGGCGGTCTACCGGCAGTTACCGATGGTCGTGGTACTGCCGGAAACCATAGCGCAGGTGCAGGACATCATGCGCATATGTTACGAGCATCAGGTGCCGGTGGTGGCGCGCGGTGCGGGCACCGGTCTTTCCGGCGGTGCCTTGCCATTGGCGGACGGCGTGCTGCTGAGCCTGGCGAAATTCAGGCATATCCTGAACATCGATCCGGATAACGCGATGGCCACGGTGCAGCCCGGGGTGCGTAACTTGGCGATCTCCGAAGCGGCGGCGGCCTACGGCATGTATTACGCGCCCGACCCCTCGTCGCAGATCGCCTGCACCATAGGCGGCAATGTCGCGGAGAATTCCGGCGGCGTGCATTGCCTGAAATACGGTCTGACGGTGCACAATATCCTGCAACTCAAGGTGGTCACGATGGACGGCGAACTGCTCACCATCGGTGCCGAGACACTGGATGCACCCGGCTACGACCTGCTCGCGCTGATGAGCGGTTCGGAGGGCATGCTGGCCGTGATTGTCGAAGTCACCGTCAAACTGTTGGCCAGACCGGAACGCGCGCAGGTCGTGCTGGCGGCCTATGACGACGTGGTGAAAGCGGGCGAAGCGGTCGGCGCGATCATCTCCGCCGGCATCATCCCGGCGGGGCTGGAGATGATGGAC
>JBBRDZ010000039.1:0-18797 GCA_038203435.1 Burkholderiales bacterium | reverse complement strand
ATGCATTGAAAGGACCGAATACCGAAGCATAGCTCGATCCATCTTTTGTCGTTGCATCCCGGTTGACAGCGACATTGATAGTGCCTGTACCAGCGTTTCGGGCATCGACAATCACCTGATACATATAACCGGTAGCGGGTGTGGCACTCGTGCTATTGGCGCTGATGCTCAAGCCGCCGGGATTACTGGCTGAACCACCCATATAGCGATAGCCGCTGGCGCCGCTGCCTGGTCCGCGCACACCCACCGATTGTGCTCTGGCTCCCGGACCTCCGATGCGTCCCTCGGTCGGGTTCTGGAAATTACCATACTCATCCAGCGCGATCCCGACCCAGCCGCCTGCGAATCCCGGCGGGTTCGGCGTACTGTCGGTGCGCTGCGCATAACCCAGCGAGCCGCCAAATCCGCCCGGTGCGGCGGGGGTGGTGTAATCGGAAAGCGTCACGGCAATGCCGTCAGCGCCGGTGTTGCCGCCCTGGTAGGCATAATTGTTGAACTCGACCGAGATATAGTTTCCGACCGCGGGGAAGATGCTCGGTACCGTGGCCGCCTTGGCGTTGTTATTGGTGTTTTCGGTCAGGCGTAACAAACCAGTGGTTCCATTAATATACGGATTCGTACCTGCAGTGTCGGTCGTGCCATGCGATAGCGTCCAACTCCCCCCGAAGATCGTGGATGGATTCAGGCTGGCGCGGCCGAACTGATCGCAAACGCAAGTCACCGTCACGCCCGCCGGAATGTTCGACGGGGGCGAGCAGAATGGCGCGGGAACGGTATAGACCTGCCCGGTAAAATTGCCATTCCCTGCGCCTGCTCCGCCCAGTGGCTGCCCTCCGCCCACGATCGAGTCATTATCAACCAGGTTCAAACCCAAAGTACCGGTTCCGGATCCGGTATTGGCATTGACCGTCCAGGTTGTGCCACTGCCTGTCACCGAAGTAATGGTGGCACCGGTCACGCCTCCCCCCTGTACCAGCGCAAAATCTGTCGTATCCACGCCAGTCACAGTGGAGCTGAATGCCACTGTCCATGCAACTGCCGTGGCCGGTGCAGTCGGGTTTGCGCTGGCCGTATTGATCGATAGAACCGTTGGTGCCGCGGTGTAGTCGACTGTGATCTGGATAGCATCCACGCTGATGGTGCGGCCACCCCCGGCGGTAACGGGTTTTTGTGCAGCAAATATGGCGCCGAAATTCGCGCCATTAATATCTGCGGCGGTCCAGCTCGTTCCCCACAGATCGGTCGCATTGCCATGCGCCTCGGATGCATTGGCGGTCGGATAATATGTAGTGGTCGAATTATCGGTTGCCTGGATCGTTCCCGCCTTGACCATTTGCATTTGCGCGTCGGTGCAGCAACTTGTGGCACTTGCATAGCGCCAGACACTTACCGTAATGCCGTTGATCACCGCGCCGGCGGGAATAGCAAAACCATAGCCGGTACATTGCAGAGGGTTGGTCACCTGACCGTCATTTACCGTTGCCGTTGCGTAACTGCTGTCCTGCGCTTGGGCGCGGTTGCTATTTGTCCAACTTTGATTGGCACCCCCCGGAGTAACACAAGTTGACGGCCATGCACTGACCGTCACCGCCAGCGCTGCTGAGCTCATGCAAAGCAAACACAATCCGAGAAAGCCATACCACCCGGCCTTGTTGGCCACCGCATCACGCCAGAATACAATGCCGCCAAGCGGGCGCAAGCTTTTAATAGCAACCGGTTCAGTCAGCAGAACGAACATGGGAATAGCCCTTCCTATAAGAGGACAGATTGACCTATAACATCCGGTAAGCAATTTTTTTATGATCATGACCAGCCTTTTACCATCAATCCAGAGCAATTGTTGAGCCTTAGTTTCCGACCAGATATTTTCAAACTTCAGTAAACTATTAGATGCAAGCAATATGCCAGATAACACCATCCATCACTGATATCATTATTATGATAACAAATCAATATATTGCATGACGCCACCCGACATCCAAAAAAACCATTTTGACGACATATTGACGTGCAGTAACGAAAAGCTGACACCCACACCAAGCAGCTTGTTGAGGTGCCAACATAAAACAAATTAGTCGTAGCCGAACTATTGAAGCGGCAATGGCTGTCGTGCTGCTTTGGTTGCGGTGTAACCTGCGTCGCAGGTTAGCCTGTAATTTCTCATAACGTTGTTCACCGCGAAACCGAGACGAAAGGCAGGCGGCAAATTTGCTGTAGCGGAATGAGGCCGGTGAACTTCGCTGTGCTGAGAGCAACAACAGACCAAACAATATCTTGACCGTCTGCGAAAATTCCGGTCTGCCCGACTGACCGTCATACGGAACATTATCGTTACCGTGAATGATTCCGCTCATGGTTCCTACTGTGCGATTGTCACGCTCATCTGTCGCTCCACATAATCCGGATTACCTGCCGCGCCCTGAGTTGCAGTCGAAGTCAGCTGGAACATGTTGACCGCTGTGCCGGCCTCATCGAACGGATTTGACGGACTTGGAGTGCAAGTCACTGTCACAGTAAACCCTGCAAATGTATTCGGCATGGCGGCAAGTGTGGTAGGTGCCGGGCAACTGGTGTTTCTCAGCACCTGATACGCTCCCCATTCTATCCCCGCTCGGGAAGCCTGATACGCGCGCGAACCCAGCACGTCCAGCGCGGCGCTTTGTTGCTGAGTAGTGGAAATCGTGACTGCAAACGTACCCAACGCGGCGATCACCACCAGCAGAAAGATCGCCGTGACCAGGCTAAAGCCGCTTTGAGGAGATGCAAGTTTCAAGGTGCAAGGTGCAAGAAAACCCTTCCGAGCCTTGTACCTTGCACCTTGTGCCTGGTATCTGATTTTGTTCATGGCACGTTGCTCACATGTGAGGCGCTGTACATGGTGACCGTCTCGCCACTCTCGGTGATGCCCAGATTCATCGTCACCAGTCCGGAACGTTGCGCCACCACGTTGGCATTGTAAGAAAAGTTGCAACTACTGACGTTCGTCGCCATCTTGGCTTTTCCCTTTGTAGCTGTACCCGGTGAAACCAGCGCATCCAATTCAGCAATGGAATCCGTCTTGGTTTGCACATCCTGTATCGCATAACCCCAATATCGCCAAAGCGTACCCGCCCCATCACACACATAGGTGACCGGCGTGGTGATTACCTGGAAGCGATGACTGGGCGAATCAAATGGCAACACGTTGGCTGATGTGATACTGATGCTCTTGGCGCCCACCCCGCTTACTGCACGCCGATTGTGAGTCGCCAGAGTGTTGCCTGCATAAGCATCCGCACCCGGAATGCCGAAGTTGTACACCACGATCTGATCTCCGGCTACCACAGCAGGAGTGGGCATCTGCCCCAGCACTTCGAAGCAAGTGTCTGGCGCAGCAAAGTCCAGCACATCGGTAGCCAAACTGCCACAACCCGCAGCTGCACCAGCCGTTGCAGCGGCAGCGCGGTAACGACCGCCGCCCTTGGTCGGCAAGAACTCGATAAAACAACTGGTCGCGCCACCGGCGCAAGGGCCGGCCACGCGCACGCTGTTCGGCAGCGCCAGCCGCACATCGCGCTCGATGCGCCTAAGTGCAGTATCGGCGATATCGGTCATGTCGGCACGGCGCGCGACATCCATATATTGCTGTACCGGAGCTCTGAGGAACACCGCCACCATGACGCCGATGATGCCGGTGATGACGATCACCACGATCATCTCGATCAGCGTGAAACCGCGTTCTTTTGAGAGGCAGGGAGCAAGATACAAGGTACCAGAAAAAAAATCCTGGCCTTTTGCCTTGCGACTTGGGTCTTTAATCTTTGATCTGTTTTTCATCATGGGTTAGGTGAATAGCGGGTACGAATGCCTTCCAGCACCACCGGCACTCCATCCGGGCCGGTCACCGTCACGCTAATGAGCAAAGCCTCGGTCGCTGCGATCGCGGGGGACGCACCGGCTACCGGCATGCCATTATTTGTCACCACTATCGGAGCTACCGTGTAGCCAGCCGGTCCAACAGCGGCACCGGAAATATCCAGAAGCGCACCGGCAGCCATGCCGAAGCCGTTGTAGTCGTTGACATTATCGAATGGTGCTGTCGCACTGTAACGCGTTTCGGCCGAGTTCTGGTAAGGAGCAAACGCAGCATCCAGACCCAGCGCCTCGACCCGAACGGTACACTGGCCCGCGGCTGTCCCGGGGCCTGTAGCAGTAGACGCTGTCGGATCGTCGGGGTCGCAATAAGTGAATGGCATCAGCTCCACTTCTTCAAGCATGGATTCGGCGATCGCCAGCGCCTGTTTGTGTATCAGCGGATCGACACTTCCTCTGGTTGTGACATTCATCACCAGCAATAAGCCCGCCAGCGCGGCGCTGACGATCACGATGAACATGATCAGTTCGATCAGGCTGGTGCCGTATTGCTTATGGCGAGTGCACATAGCCGGTCTCAGCCTCCACGATGATGTTTTTCGTTGTGCCATTCACGGTGATAGTCTGTTGACTAGGAGTTCTTCCCAGCGCATCAAAATTGAAACTCGCCGACGTGTAATTCATCGTGATGCCGGCGGACGCGAAGATTTGATTAGCTGTAGCAGGAGCTGCTGAAGGCACTGACAAAGGGGAAACACAGGCGCTGGCCGCGCCACTGGCATTGGCGATGGTCAGACTGATCGAAGCGGCGGTCAATGCCACGCAAACGTTGCGGTGCTGCGCGATCGCCTCCTTCTGCGCAAAGCGCAGCACGGACTGTACCTGGTCGGCAAAGCCGCGCGACTTGAAAACATTATCGTCAAAAAAGCGCGGTGCGGCCACGACAGCCAATATCCCGATTATGACGATAGTCACTACCAGCTCAATCATGGTGAAACCCGCCCATTTTTTCATGGTGTCGTCCGTATCCAAGTTTCCCTGACAGGCAAAAAAAAGCAGGGGGATGTATCCCCCCTGCTCCGTATTGCGATGATCTTGTTCTTTTGCATAGCCATCTGACTTAATTACCTTAACAAGTTAACCAAGTCACTAATGGCCCGCTCAACCCATACGAGTGGGCTGTGTATTTATTTTGCGCCGGTCAAGGTGAAAGTTGCTGTCGGACCGCCAGTACCAGCCAACAGCGTGCACGTAGTGTTTGCGCTCATCGCAAGTGCTGCTGGAGCCGTGGTGACGGTGTAGGCAGGATTTGCGGTCGGTAGCGCGGTTTGCAACAATGAATTTGCCGTTGCAAGCGAACACCCGGTTGCTGTATTAGCTACACCGGTAGTAGCGACTGAACCATCAGACACAGTACGACGGGCCAGATATGTACCGTAATTGATTGAGTTACCGCCTGAGATTGCGCCCGCAAAACCATTCGCCGCAGCTTGTGTGGCATCTGCAGACAGATCGACAAACTTCGGCAATGCTGTTGCCGCCAAAATGCCGAGAATCACGATCACCACGATCAATTCGATCAATGTAAAACCAGCTTGCTTTTTCATTTTGGAATCTCCTAAAGTTAAGGCCGCAGCCCATGAGTTATTGAAACACTTTTATTTCACCCGCTAACCCCTTGCCGCAACAAGAAGTTATTCAAGTGAAGCGGACAATAAACGAAGTCCGGTGCAGGCGCAAGTCCCAACCGACCGGTGGTAGCTTTATGTCAACCAGCGGAACATCACAAAGAACAGATAAATGCTGCCCAGCAGCAGCAGCCACCCCGAGCGCTGTGCATGGCGCGCAACGAAGCGGTCCACTTGATCACGCGGTATATCCAGCATCTTTGTGGCGCGGCGCGAGGACACCCAGAGGTTGGCCTCCACTTCCATACCGCGCAGCAGACTGGGTCGCAACCAGAGGAATAGCCCGACGATCAGCGCCACCACGCCGCCAACCAGGGAACCCAGCACCAATGCATCCAGCAGGCCATCCAGCAGCTTGGCCGGGAGCTTGCCGCCGAGTTGCTGCAAAGCGTGTATCTTGTCGAATTGAACGCCAAAATAGACCAGGATATATACCGCACCGAGTACGATAGTGATGCCAATCGCGCGATGGCGCTGATAGAACCAGTTCTCGATGCTGACGCTGCGATCCAGCCAGCGGTTGATATGTCGTGTGGACAACCAGCGATTCGCCACCTGATTGAGCCGCTCTACCCAGTGCGGCTTGAGGATGAGCAGCAAACCGAGCAATATCCCCAGCACGGCACCAAACAGCAGGAATATCGCCGCGTCATGCCAAAACAGCTGTTTGATCTGGTCGTTCATCGCAGGCCAGCTACCTGAGACAGCACAATGAAATCCTGCCGAATCGGCATGCGTGCGTTATATAGTTGGCGGTGATGGCGATTCATCAAAACCAGGAATAGGGCTCGACCGGTACGAACAGCAAACCGGTCAAATCAGGCGGGGCAGCATGCAAAGAAGGCAAGCGCGAGGCCTCATAAGTCTGGCTAATATGGAAACGTATCCATTCCTTGCCGTCTCGGCCAGGCTTGAAGTGGGTGGCAATGCTTAACACGTAGACCAGTTCGCGCGTCTTGAGATCAAACATCCAGTGACCCGGGGCAACCGCCAGCGGGGTCGGGTCGTAGAACTCGCCCGAGTAATTCTGCGGCAGTTTTTGCAGCCAGTTCATCGGATTGTCCTGCGCCAGGGCCGGCACATCCGACGGTTTGCCGCGCGTCAATAACTGCCCGTATTGCATGGTCAGCTCACTTTGCAAAACACCCACCACATTTTCCATGGCGGTCTTCTCGGCCTGCTCCTGATAGAACAACGCGCTTTTGAAGAAAAATCCCATCAGCACCACGATCAGGGTAATGACCACGATCAACTCGATCAGGGTGAACCCTTTCGAGGTGCAAGGTGCAAGGTGCAAGGTACAAGGCTTGGATTTTGAACCTTGAACCTTGATCCCTGTATCTGGATTTTGTTCGCTCATCAGTGCAGTGCCGCTTTGCCCAGGTCCCACATTGGCAGGAATACGCCTAGCGCCAGTATCAGCACCATGATGCCGAGCGTGACGATCAGGATAGGTTCTATCTTCGAACTGAGACTGGCGACTTCGTATTTGACTTCGCGCTCATACATCGCGGCGATCTCGAACATCAATCCGTCCATGTCGCCGCTTTCTTCGCCGACCGCGATCATCTGCAGCACCACCGGATTGAATACGCCGGCGGTGGTGGCGGTGCGCAGGATGCTTTCGCCGCGCTCGACGCCATCGCGCATCTGTTCGATACGGCTGCGCATGAATTCATTGTCCACCACCATGCCGACCACGTTCATGCCTTGCAGGATCGGCATCCCGCTCTTGAAAGACAATGCCATGCTGCGGGCGAATCGCGCCAGCGTGGCTTTGAGTATGATCTCACCGACGATGGGCAATTTGAATTTGTGCCTGTCCCACTTGTAGCGCCCATCCGGCGTGCTGACATAGTAGCGCGCTCCCACTACTGCAGCGACCAGCAACGCAAGCATGAACAACCAATTATTCACCATGAAACCGGAGAAATTGATCAGCATTTTGGTGAGGAACGGAAGCTCGGCGTGAAAACCCGCATACACCTTGGCAAAGGCGGGAATCACGAACAGGTTGATGATGACAATGGCAATGAACATCGCCATGATCACGAAACTGGGGTAGCGCATCGCGGCCTTGATACGTTCGCGCATATCGCGCTCGAATTCGAGATGTTCGAAGAGCCGGATGAAAGTCGTATCCAGCATGCCGGTCATCTCGCCAACCTGCACCATACTGACATAGAACGGCGAGAACACCTTGGGATGGCGGCGCAACGCCGCACTGAGTTCGCGACCGCTGTCCAGGCTCTCGCGCAAATCCTGCAGCAGTGCAGAAAAGGTCGTGTTCTGTGTAGACTCCTGCAACCCGGCCAGCGCACGCATGATCGGAACGCCGGCTTTCAACAGTGTGTACATCTGCCGACTGAACAGCATCAGGTCCAACGCGGTGACCGGTTTTTCGGACAGCATGCGCCTGAACCGTCCGGGCTGGTCGGAAGTACCCAGCACACTACGGAACTGGACGATTTCCACCGGTGTGATCCCGGTATTCATCAACTGGTTGGCGATGATGCCGCTGTCGTCGCCGTCCAGCGTTCCTTGCACCAGATCGCCTCGCCCGTTGCGCCCTTTGTAGGCAAATATGGTCACGTCAATCCTCTACCTGGTTGCTGATGCGCATCACTTCGGCGACCGTGGTACGACCCTGCTTCATCTCTGATATCGCATGATCCATGATGGTCTTGCCGCGCAGGTGCTCGCGAGCGACCTCCAGAAAGTGGGTGGGACTGTCGCGTCCCGCCGCTTCCACCATCTGGGTGCCCATCTCCAGCATCTCATAGACGCCTTTGCGGCCGTGGTAACCGGTGCCGTTGCAATGCGAACAGCCGCGTCCGTGCAACAATCCGCCCCAAAGCTCGGGCGGTACACCTTCTATCCTGAGCCACTCACCTTCCTGCGGCGTGGGAATATGTTCTGCGCTGCAACTTTCACAGACCCGGCGCAACAACCGCTGCGCGAGCACCGCCTGCACCGAGGAGGCCACCATGAAGCGCGGGGTGCCCATATCCACCAGACGGAACAGGGTGCCGGCCGCATCGCGGGTGTGCAGCGTGGAAAACACCAGGTGACCGGTCATCGCCGCGCGCAAACCGATCTGCGCGGTCTCCGCATCGCGCATCTCGCCGACCAGGATCACATCCGGATCCTGGCGCAATGCAGAACGCAGCACCCGCGAAAAGGACAGTTCGATCTTGTCGTTCACCTGCACCTGATTGATGCCGGGCAAACGGTATTCCACCGGGTCTTCCACGGTGATGATCTTCTGGTCGAGGGTGTTGATCTCGGCCAGTGCCGAATACAGGGTGGTGGTCTTGCCGCTGCCGGTGGGACCGGTCACCAGGATCATGCCGTTGCTGCGCTTGATGATCTCGCGAAAGCGTTTCAGCATGTCCGGCGGCATACCCAGCTTGTCCAGACCGATCATTCCGCCGTCCTGGCGCAACAGACGCATCACCACCGATTCGCCGTTCTGCGTCGGGCAGGTGGCGATACGCACATCCACACCCTGACCGCGCACCCGCACGTTGAAACGTCCGTCCTGGGGTAGGCGCTTTTCGGAGATGTCCAGGCCGGACATCAGCTTGAGGCGCAGCACCAGCGCCGGCGCGATCTTGCTGTCGGCTTCGGTTTGCAGATGCAGCACGCCGTCGATGCGAAAGCGTATCATCACGCGGCCTTCCTGCGGTTCGATATGGATGTCCGAAGCGCGTATCTGCGTGGCATCTTCAAACACGGTCTGCAGCAATTTGACCACCGGTGCCTCTTCCATGCCGACGGAGTCGGTGAGTGCGCCAAAATCGACATAAGAATCGCCCAGGTCATCGCTGAGTTCGCGCGCCAGACCGGTGATCTCATCGGTGCGCCGATAACCGCGATCGATGCTTTCCAGCAATTGCCCCTCGGTGACCACGGCGATGTCGATATCACGCTTGACGATGCGCGCGATCTCGTCGAACGCCGACAGGTCAGTCGGATCGGCCATGCCGATCAGCAACATGCCGTTGCGCTCTTCCAGCGCGATGGCGCGGAAACGCCGCGCCTGGTTTTCCGGGATGGCCCTGACCATCTCGGTATTGATGTTGTAGTACTTGAGGTTGATGAAAGGGATGTTCAACTGCTTGGCGAGCGCCTCGGAAATATGCTCTTCGCTGACGAACCCGTTGTCCACCAGCACGCGGCCCAGCTTGCGTCCGCTGCGCTTCTGCTGTTCAAGTGCAAACTTGAGCTGGTCTTGTGATATGAGTTTTTGCTGTACCAGCAAATCGCCTAAGCGAACTTTTTCCGGACGCGCCATAATTCTCTCCCGTAACGATTTTTCTGCGCAGCAACATCTATAGAGGTGGAAGTTAGCCGTTTTTCACGATGATGACAAGGACTTAGAGGGGTTTTTTTATGTTTCACGTTATCCTTTATCAACCCGAGATTCCTCCCAACACCGGCAATATCATCCGTCTGTGCGCCAATACCGGCTGCCGATTGCATTTGATCAAACCGCTGGGTTTCACGCTGGAGGACAAGCAGCTGCTGCGTGCCGGTCTGGATTATCACGAGTTTGCGCATCTTCGTGTGCATGACAAATTGCCGGATTGCCTGTCGGACTTTGACCCGGCGCGGGTATTCGCGCTCACCACCAAAGGTTCGCAGCCATTCCATCAGCTCCGTTACCAGTCGGGAGATGCATTCCTGTTCGGTCCCGAGAGCCGCGGTTTGCCTGCGGAAGTGCTAGTCGGATTTGCTGCCGGCCAGCGCGTACGTCTGCCCATGCGGCCCGATAACCGCAGCCTGAACCTGTCCAATACGGTTGCCGCTTCGATATTCGAGGCGTGGCGGCAATGCGGATTCGAAGGGGCACTGGCCGGGTGATACCCGCCGTGGGTAGCTTGCATCACCCGGCGCGGGTTGCGTTATGATTTCCACCCACTTTCAAGAGGTCACATCATGATTTACCAGGGAAGTTGTCACTGCGGTCACATCGCGTTTGAAGTCGAGGGGGATTTGCACAGCGTGAAGCAATGCAATTGTTCCATTTGCAGCCGGCTCGGGGTGTTGCGCTGGTTCGTGCCGCGAACCCAGCTGCGCTTCATTACCCCGGAAAGCAACCTCTCCACCTACCAGTTCGGCCAAAAGCGCATCAGTCATCACTTCTGCCCGATATGCGGCTGTGCACCGATGGGTACCGGCTCGCACAACGGTGTCGCCATGTTCAGCATCAATGTGCGCTGCCTGGAGAATGTGGATCTGGACGCGCTCAAGATCAAACAGGTGGATGGACGCAGCTTCTGAACGATTATCGCTTCAAAAATATTTCCAGCAGGTCATTCAGAAAGCGCTGCCCGAGCCGGGTCGGCGCGATGTGCTGATGGTCTCTGGACAATAGTCCGCGCCGTTCGGCCAGTTCCAGCTCGCGTTGTATGCCGAGCAATGACAGACTGGTGCGCTCACCGTACAGCGTGCTGTCAAAACCTTCATTCAAACGCAGCGCATTCATCATGAATTCGAATCCCAGTTCTGCCGCGCTGACTTCGTTCTCGACTTGTATCGGCTGTTGCTTTGCAACCTGCTGCATATAGGCTTGCGGTTGCTTGTAGCGGGCCTGGCGGATGATCCTGTCGGGAAAGCTCAACTTGCTGTGCGCACCCGCCCCTATGCCGAGATAGTCGCCGAACTTCCAGTAGTTGAGATTGTGGCGCGAACGTTTGTGCGGCTGTGCGAACGCCGAAGTCTCGTAATGCTGAAAGCCCGCCACGGCCAGCATCTCCTCGATGCGCTGCTGCATGTCGCTGCCCGCATCGTCGTCCGGCAACGACGGCGGATTGCGATGGAACAGCGTGTTGGGCTCCAGCGTCAGGTGATAACAGGACAGATGTTGCGGCGCGAATGTCAATGCGGTTTGCACATCCTGCTGCGCTTGCTCCAATGACTGTTTGGGCAATGCATACATCAGGTCCAGATTGAGGTTGTCGAAATGCCGCTGCGCGATGTCGATCGCGCGCTTCGACTCGTCGGCAGAATGGATACGGCCCAGCGCTTGCAGATGCGCATCGTTGAAACTCTGTATGCCTATCGATAGACGATTCACGCCGGCATCGCGATAGGCGGCGAAACGTTCCGCTTCCACCGTACCGGGATTGGCCTCCAAGGTGATCTCCGCATCCAGTGACAGCGGCAGCAGCATGCGCACATTACGCAGAATCTCCGCAATGCTCTCGCCGCTCAGCAGGCTGGGCGTGCCGCCGCCGAAAAACACGGTATACACTTTGCGTCCCCATATCTGTGGCAAGGCCATCTCCAAATCATGGATCAGCGCAGCGACATATTCCTTTTCCGGGATCGCTCCACGCGCCTCATGCGAATTGAAATCGCAATACGGGCATTTGCGCGCGCACCATGGAATATGGACATACAGTGACAACGGCGGCAGCGCCTTGAAATTCACAGCTTGCGATCTGAGCGCCAGGGGCTGGAGCGGATGGAGGGTCATTAATTTTGGTCGCGCGGGATTTTACGACTGCCTGCGCAAGCTGGTTCCTACATGGTCTTCAGTTTTTCCAGCAGCACCCGCAAGGCCTTGCCGCGGTGGCTGATGGCGTGTTTTTGTTCGCGCTCCAGCTGCGCGCTGGTCTTGCCGAGTTCCGGCAGCCAGAACAGCGGGTCATAGCCAAAGCCGCCGTCGCCGTGTTGCGCTTGCGCGATCTCGCCGTGCCATTCGCCTTCTGCGATCAGCGGCTGTGGATCATCGGCATGGCGCAGCATCACCAGCACGCAGTAGTAATGCGCGCGGCGGTCCGCTACATTTTGCATGTCGTGCAGTAGCTTTTCGTTGTTGCGTGTATCCGATTTCGGGTTATCGCCCGCATAACGTGCGGAAAGCACGCCGGGCGCGCCGTCCAGCGCGGTGACACAGATGCCGGAATCATCGGCCAGCGCCGGCAAGCCGCACAGGCGACTGACATGGCGCGCTTTGGCAAGTGCATTTTCGATGAAAGTCACATGCGGTTCCTCGGCCTCGCCGATGCCGAGTTGCGCCTGGGTCAGCACGTCGATACCGAGCGGTTGCAGCAAGAACTGGAATTCACGCAACTTGCCGGGATTGTTGGAAGCGATGACGAGTTTTTGCATGGTGATATTGTTCAGCCGGCTTAGCCCCGGACCAATCCTGCGCACGATGCACGTCGCATCAAGTCAGTCTGACTCGAGCACGCTACGCTGCATCACGATCAATGCTTCGATACCGCTTTTCGCCAACTCCAGCAATTCATCCATCTCGGCGCGGGTAAAGGCGTGACCTTCGGCGGTACCCTGCACTTCGACGAAGCGGCCGTTGCCCAGCATCACCACGTTCATGTCGGTGTCGCACATCGAGTCCTCGAGATAATCGAGGTCCAGCACCGGCACGCCTTGATAGATGCCGACCGAGATCGCGGCGATGAAATCCTTGAGCGGCGATTCCTTGAGCAGCCCCTTGCCGAGCAGGTATCTGACCGCATCGTAAAGCGCGACGAACGCGCCGGTGATGCTGGCGGTGCGGGTGCCCCCGTCGGCCTGGATGACATCGCAATCGATCTGGATGGTGCGCTCGCCCAGTTTTTTCAGATCCACCACCGCGCGCAGACTGCGCCCGATCAGGCGCTGGATCTCCTGGGTGCGCCCGGACTGTTTGCCTTTGGCGGCTTCACGGCCCATGCGCTCGCCGGTGGAACGTGGCAGCATGCCATATTCCGCCGTTATCCAGCCTTCGCCGCTGCCTCTTTTGTGCGGCGGCACCCGTTCTTCCACGCTCGCCGTGCAGATCACCCTGGTATCACCGCATTCGATCAGTACGGAGCCTTCGGCGTGCTTGGTATAGTTGCGGGTAATGCGTATATCACGCAATTGATCGTGGGATCTTTGACTCGGACGCATGGTTGGATTCTCGCTAAAAGGTGAAAGGTACAAGTTGCAAAGTGCAAGGAGCAAGAACTACAAAATCTCCAGGACGTGGCTGACCGGTTCGTCCGTTTCGTGCGCTGTTTCGTTGTCTCCCCAGCGCATCGCCACTCCGGTGACGTTATCCGAGTGCCCAGCCTCGCGCTGCAAGGCACTTGAGACCAGTTCATCGAGGACCTGGGCGACCGGCAACGCAAAGAACGCCTCGACTACTTCCAGGTCGGTGAACGGCCCCCACAGGCCGTCGCTGCCGAGCAACAGCACATCGCCGGAACGCAGTGCGACGGATTTGCCGAGCTCCATATAGAACAGGTCTTCGATACCGCCCAGACAATTGGTGATATGGTTGCGCTGCGGATGGACGCGCGCTTCATCTTCGGAGAGTTGTCCCGATTCGACCCACTGCTGCACCACCGAGTGGTCGTTGGTTCTGGCGTACACCGTGCCGTCGCGCAGCAGATACAAACGCGAGTCACCCGCGTGGCCCCAATACATCTGGCCGTCCTGCACCAGCGCAGCAACGCAAGTGGTGCCGGGAAATCCGCCCATATCCCTGTCGTGCGGGAGATTCATGATGCGCTCGTGGGCATAACGCATGGCTGCAAGGATGAATTCGCCGGGATCGGCAAGGCGCGGTTGTGCGTGCAAACCAAACGACTCAACAAATGTATCGATGGTCAAACCCGCCGCCAGCTCGCCGTGCTGATGACCGCCCATGCCATCAGCCAGCACCAATAGCAATGCTTCGTTGGTGTAAGCATACGCAACACGATCCTGATTGTATTTGCGATTGCCAATATGACTGGCTTGGTGAATCGAGAAATTCATGGGCAAAGGGAAATTTTCACAGGATGCAATCGTAATATAATGCGGCGCTCCAGCACAGCATTTTATTTGGAAGCCCCTGCCCATGATATTCAGTATGACCGGCTATGCCACTGCCAGCTCGGAACTTGCCGGCGGCTCCCTGACACTGGAACTGCGTTCGGTCAACCATCGCTATCTGGATATCCAGTTGCGCATGCCGGATGAGCTGCGCGGACTGGAAAGCGTGTTGCGCGAGGCGATCACCGCGCAACTGCAGCGCGGCAAGGTGGAGTGCCGTATCAATTATACGGTCCGGTCGGCGCAAAGCGGTGCCGCATTGAATCGCGATCTGCTGCAACAGCTGGCTGCATGGAGCAGGGAGGTGCAAACCATGCTGCCCGATGCGCGCAGTATCGGCGTGGCCGACGTGCTGCGTTGGCACGGCATGCTGGAAACACCGCTCGCATCGCTGGACGAATTGCGTCCCACGCTGCTCGAGCTGCTGCAAAACGTGCTGCAGGAGTTCTCCGCGACGCGCGCGCGCGAGGGCGAGAAGCTGAAGGACTTCCTGTTGCAACGGCTGGACAAGATCGAGGCGCTGCGCGACGGCGTGTTGCCCCACGTACCTGCCGCGATCGCGGCCTTTGAACAAAAACTCGGCGCACGGCTGCGCGACGCGATGCAAAACGGCGATGAGGAGCGCATCCGCCAGGAACTGGCGATGTTCGCCAGCAAGATCGATGTCGATGAGGAGCTTTCCCGGCTGGCCAGCCATCTCGGCGAAATGCGCCGCATCCTCGCTCACGGCGGCGCGCAGGGAAAACGCCTGGATTTCCTGATGCAGGAACTTAACCGCGAAGCCAACACGCTGGGCTCGAAATCGGTCGATGCGGTCGTGTCGCGCAACGCGATGGAGATGAAGATACTCATCGAGCAAATGCGCGAGCAAATCCAGAATCTGGAATAAAGGAACCAACCATGCCGGGAAATCTATTCATCATCAGCGCACCTTCCGGTGCGGGCAAGACCAGTCTGGTACATGCCCTGCTGGCCATGGATCCGCTCATCGATCTGTCGATATCCTATACCACCCGCGAACCCCGTCCCGGGGAACTGAACGGCCAAGCCTACCACTTTGTCAGTCGCGAGGCCTTTCTGGCAATGGCGCAGCGCGGCGAGTTTCTGGAAAGCGCCGAAGTCTATGGTAACCTTTACGGCACTTCGCAAACCTGGATCAGCAGGATGAATGCCAAGGGGCGCGATGTCCTGCTGGAGATCGACTGGCAGGGCGCGGCACAGGTGCGCCACCTGTTTCCGGAATGCATCAGCATTTTCATCCTGCCGCCGTCGAAAGCCGCGCTGCAACAGCGCCTGAAGGGGCGCGGCAAGGACAATGACGCGGTGATCGCCAAGCGCATCGCGGCCGTCGCTGCAGATGTTGCCCATGTCGCTGAATTTAATTATGTTATTATCAACGACAACCTGAACGAGGCGTTGCACGAACTCAATGCGGTGGTACTTTCCGCGCGGTTGCGTTGCGCCCGGCAATTGGCCCGTCATCAGGATTTGATCAATCAGTTACAGCAACCGGAGTAAAACATGGCACGTATCACCGTAGAAGAATGTCTCACCCTGATCCCGAATCGTTTTGAACTGACGCTGGTCGCCGCGTATCGCGCGCGTCAATTGGCCAACGGTGCGGCACACATGGTTGAAAACAGCAAGGACAAACCCACCGTCGTCGCGCTGCGCGAAATCAGCGAGGGCAAGGTCGGCAAGGAAATCCTGAATCGCGGGCAGGCTTAGTCGACGTGATCCAAGCTTAAACTAATGCATGGCCGACGCAGATCTGTTAATAGAGGAACTCTCCACCTATCTTAAACCGAAGGATGTCGAACACGTCCGCGTAGCGATCGAATTCAGCCGTGCAGCGCATCAGGGCCAGGTGCGCCAGTCCGGCGACCCGTATATCTCCCATCCGATCGCCGTCGCGCGCATCCTGACGCCGCTGCATATCGATGCGCAGGCCATCATCGCGGCACTGCTGCACGATGTGGTTGAGGACACCGACGTCACTTCGGATCAGGTCGCCGACCGGTTCGGCAAGCCGGTCGCGGAACTGGTCGACGGACTGAGCAAACTCGACCGGCTGCGCTTCGAAACGCGCGAAGACGCCCAGGCGGAAAATTTTCGCAAGATGCTGCTGGCGATGGCGCGTGACGTGCGCGTCATCCTCATCAAACTGGCGGACCGCCTGCACAACATGCGCACGCTGGATTCCATGATTGTCGACAAACGCGAACGCATCGCACGCGAGACCATGGAGATCTACGCACCGATCGCTAACCGGCTCGGCCTGAACGACCTGCACCACGAATTGCAGGACCTGAGCTTCAAATACCTGCATCCCAACCGTTATTCGGTGCTGGCCAAGGCCCTGCATGTGGCGCGCGGCAACCGCCGCGAAGTGGTCGGCAAGATACTCGATGCGATACGGCAAAAGTTGGCCGAGCATCACATCGAGGCGGATGTCACCGGCCGGGAAAAGGATATCTACAGCATCTACAAAAAGATGCAGAGCAAATCGCTGGCCTTTGCAGAGGTGCTGGATATCTACGGATTTCGTGTGCTGGTGAACGATTTCGCTTCCTGCTATGTGGCGCTGGGCCTGTTGCACGGCTTGTACAAACCGATACCCGGCAAGTTCAAGGACTACATCGCCATCCCCAAGGTGAACGGTTACCAGTCGATACACTCCACGTTGTTCGGACCGTTTGGCACACCCATCGAGATCCAGATACGCACCCTCGAGATGCACAGGATTGCCGAGGCCGGCGTCGCTTCGCATTGGCTGTACAAAAGCGGCCATGACTCGATCAACGACCTGCACAAGAAGACTCACCAGTGGTTGCAGGAGCTGCTGGAAAACCTCAGCCAGAGCAGCGATTCTTCTGAATTCCTGGAACACCTCAAGGTGGACTTGTTTCCCGACGAGGTATACGTGTTCACCCCCAAGGGCAAGATACTTTCATTGCCGCGTGGTGCGACCGGGGTGGATTTTGCCTACAGTGTTCACACCGACATCGGCAATCGCTGTATCGCCGTCAAGGTGAATCATGAACTGGTGCCGTTGCGCACCGAGCTCAAGAATGGAGATCGTGTGGAAGTGATCACCGCGGCACACGCCAAACCAAACCCCGGCTGGCTGAGCTATGTCGCCACCAGCAAGGCCCGCAGCCAGATCCGCCATTTCCTCAAGACCATGCAGTCGGGTGAATCGGCGCAGCTTGGCGAACGGTTGCTCAATCAGGCTTTGCAGGCGCTGGGCATCAAAGCGCAGGATATGGAAGAGGCGCACTGGAACAAGTTATTGAAAGACACCGGGGTGAAAACGCGCCAGGACATTCTGGCCGACATTGGTCTGGGCCGGCGGCTCAACATGGTGGTGGCACGGCAATTGGCCAGCATAGGCGAAGGCCCGGTCAACGAAATTGCCGCCAGTTCGGTCATCACCATACAGGGCACCGAGGGCATGGCGGTACAGTTCGCCCAGTGCTGCCGGCCGATACCCGGCGACCCGATCGTCGGCGTGATCAAGAGCGGGCAGGGTTTGCTGGTGCACACCCAGGACTGTCCCACCTTGCGCCGCGGGCACAGCAGCAGCGAACAATGGCTGGATGTGGCATGGGACAAGAACATCAATCGCCCCTTCGATGTCAGCATCAAACTGCTGGTTGCCGATCATCGCGGGGTGCTGGCAAAGATCTCCGCCGCGATCGCCGAAGCGGAAGCCAACATCGAGAACATCAGTTTCAGTCATGAGGGCGAATATTCCGGCCTGCATTTCACGCTCGAGGTGAACAACCGCCTGCACCTCGCCAATATCATGCGCGGCTTGCGCAGGATACCGGAAGTGATGCGGATCATCCGGGTGAAGAACGCTACCTAACGGACATAACTAAGCTGCGCTCATTTCGCGTTGTTGCGCTCAGTCTCATACGAACAGCAACATCTCTGCATCCTTCGCGTTGCCAAGCGCAAACGTAGCCTCATAACTCAACATCAATGTATCACCAGCGGCCGGATCGCGGTAATAGGCCAACGAAAAACTGCGCCCGCTTTCCAACCAGCCTTGCAGCCCGTAGCCGCACTCAGCGGCTTTGCGCAGGGCCATCATATTCGCCCCCGTAATAACGCAATAATTCCAACATCGCTGATGCCTTGTCCAGGGTTTCCTGGTATTCAGCGGTCATCTCCGAGTCAGCCACGATGCCGCCACCCGCCCAGCAACGTATGTTGTTGTCAGCATACACCAGCGTGCGGATCACGATGTTGCTGTCCATATTCCCATCGAATCCGATGTAGCCGATCGCGCCGCAGTAGACCCCCCTGGGGCTGGGCTCCAATTGCTCGATGATCTGCATCGCTCGCAGTTTGGGCGCGCCGGTCACCGACCCGCCGGGAAAGCAGTCCTGCAACACGTGCAGCGCATCGTTTCCCGGTGCCAGTGATCCCTGCACG
>JBBRDZ010000038.1:0-19315 GCA_038203435.1 Burkholderiales bacterium | reverse complement strand
TCAGCCACAGCGCCGTGTCGATGCAGTGCGCCAGCAGATCGCCGGTGACTCCGCTGCCAGCAACGTTGATGTCCAGCCGCCACAAGCCCGCCCCGCCTTGCGACAAGATCGTGCTGATCGGCGCATCGGCCACCGGGATCGGCTCCTTGCAGGTCACGCCGATATCTTCCGGTATGGCGCCGGTGTTGACGCTGGCGCATTCGGTGTCGAGCATCCTCAAGGGAGATTTCTTCGTCACGCCGGGCTGGGCGGAATGGGCGCAAATCGGCGTATTTCTGGCGGTCTCGTTGTACCTGATCTTGTTGTTGCCGCGGCTGAATGCCGCCATCGGCGCACTGGTCACCGGCACGCTGTTTGCCATGTTGTTGGGCACCCACTTCATGTTGATGACGACACAGGCGATGTGGTTGCAGCTGATGTTGCCATCCTCACTGTTGCTGGTAGGCCATCTGTTGCTGACGACCAAACGCTTCCTGATGACCGAAAAGGGCAAACAGAAATCAGATGCCGACTCGGCGGAAAGCAACCGTATGCTCGGGCTGGCGTTCCAGGGACAGGGGCAGCTGGATATCGCCTTTGACAAGTTCCGCAAAGTGCAGGTGGACGACAGCCTGATGGAAGTGCTGTACAACCTGGGGCTGGATTTCGAGCGCAAACGCCAGTTCAACAAGGCCGAGTCGGTGTTCAAGTACATGGCGGAATATAATCCCAAGTTCCGCGATCTGGGCGAGCGCTTGGCACAGTCCAAGGCGATGTCCGAGACGGTAATGCTGGGTGGCTCATCGGGCAGGAGCAATGCCAGTACCATGGTGCTGGACAAGGCGGGAGTATCCAAGCCGATGTTGGGGCGCTATGAAATCGAGAAGGAACTCGGCAAGGGTGCGATGGGCGTGGTCTATCTCGGCAAAGACCCCAAGATCGGCCGCGTTGTGGCGATCAAGACCATGGCGCTGGCGCAGGAGTTCGAGGCTGACGAGCTGGAAGAGGTCAAAGCCCGTTTTTTCCGTGAAGCCGAAACGGCCGGGCGCCTGAATCACCCGAATATCGTCACGATGTACGATGCCGGCGAAGAACATGACCTGGCCTACATCGCGATGGAATTCCTCAAGGGCAAGGATCTTGTGCCCTATACCAAGGCGGGCAATTTGCTGCCACTTCCCAGACTGCTGACGATTTTCGCACGCGTCGCAGACGCGCTGGATTATGCGCACAAACAGAACGTGGTGCATCGGGATATCAAGCCAGCCAACATCATGTACGATCCCGACACCGATTCAACCAAGGTGACCGACTTCGGTATCGCGCGCATCACCGATTCGAGCAAAACCAAAACCGGCATGGTATTGGGTACGCCGTCCTTTATGTCCCCCGAGCAGTTGGCGGGAAAAAAGATCGAGGGCGCGTCCGACCTGTTCTCCCTGGGGGTGAGTTTGTATCAAATGGCTTGTGGTAAGCTTCCGTTCGAAGGGGATTCTATGGCGCAATTGATGTACCGGATCACGAATGAGCCGCATACCGATATTCTGAGCATCAAACCGGACCTGCCTGCATGCCTGGTGGAGATCATCAATCGATCGTTAGCCAAACAGGTAGCGGAACGCTATGCCGATGGTGCCGCGATGGCTGATGCGTTGCGTCAGTGTGCCGCAGAGCTGGGAGCAGGCCGATGAAGATCGCAGACGCGTTGGAAGTATACAGCGAGTCCCATCCCGGCATGGTGCGCTCGCACAACGAAGATAGCGTGGCGTGCGAGCCGGCCTGCGGATTGGTGGTGCTGGCCGACGGCATGGGAGGGTACAATGCCGGCGAGGTGGCGAGCGGTATCGCTGTTTCGGTGGTCGTGACGGAAATCAGCCATAGCTTGCTGGACGCCAGCCCGGTGCAGCACGGCGAGCATGAAGGCGAGGATCTGGGCGTGTCGCTGTTGCGCGGCAATATCCAAAAAGCCAACGCATCGATCTTCCATGCCGCGCAAAGTCAGCCCCAGTATGCGGGCATGGGCACGACCATCGTTTCCGGGCTGTTTTATGACAATCGGGTGGCGGTGGGACATGTTGGCGATTCCCGCATGTACCGCCTGCGCGGCGAGCTGCTGGAAACGATCACGCGTGATCACTCGCTGTTGCAGGAGCAGATCGACAGTGGAATGATTAGTATAGAAGACGCGCGTTTGTCGAAGAACAAGAATCTGGTGACGCGTGCGGTCGGGATCGATGATGTGGCGGACCCGGAAATCCATGTGCATGAGGTGATGGTTGGTGATGTTTACCTGCTCTGTTCGGACGGATTGAACGACATGGTGGAGGATGAAGATATACAAGCGACACTATATGCGTTGCAGAGCAATCTGCCGCTTGCGGCGAGCCAGTTGATACAAATGGCGAACGATAATGGTGGTCGCGACAATGTTTCGGTGATACTGGTGAAGGTGAAAGGTAAATTTTCCTTGCCCCGAGGCTGGCTGGCTAAACTGCTCAATTGGTTTGAGAAATAATTAGTACGAGGGTTACGACAATGGCTGCAAAAATCATACTCAGCATGGATGGGGCGGTGATCAAGGAATACCCCCTGAGCAAGGAGCGCATGACCATCGGGCGCAAGGAGCACAACGATATCGCCATAGACAACCTGGCGGTGAGCGGTGAACATGCGGCGATCGTTACCATCCTTCATGATTCTTTCCTCGAGGATCTGGATAGCACCAACGGACTGGAAGTGAATGGCAAGCCCACCAAAAAGCATTTCCTGCAAAGCAATGATGTGATCGAGATCGGCAAATACAAGCTGAAATATATCAACGATCAAATCACGCAGACCAGCCCCGCAGAATTTGAGAAGACCATGATCTTGCGTGCCCCGGTCAAACAGGCACCCGGCCCCGGCGTGAACAAACCCGCGCAGGGCACTGTCGGCAAGCCGACACTCGAAGTGGCTGCGGAAAGGACCGGCCGGTTCGATGCTCAGCCTGTTGCGCCTACCCCCACTCCCACTCTGGCACCGGCATCGGCAGCAAAGCCTGCCCAAGCTGCTGCGGTGCCTGCTGCTACGCAAGCGGGCGCCGCAAAACAAGTCGCTGTGGTGCAGGTGTTGACCGGGCCGAACGCCGGCAAGGAACTTGAGTTGGTGAAGAACCTCACCACCCTGGGAAAACCGGGGTTGCAGGTGGCGGTACTGACTCGTCGCCCGCACGGTTTCTTCATCACCCATGTCGAAGGGGAAAAATTCCCGCTGGTGAATGGCAAGGCGTTGACCAATCAGGCTCATCAACTGAATGAACACGACGTGATCGAACTGGCAGGCGTCAAGATGGAATTCTATTTCAAGGGATAGCGGTGGGCGAGTACAGCCGGAACGGGGCAACATTCGAGAGTGGGGTCGTGCCGCCTGGACTGTGTCGTGTGCCCCACCCGGCGCCGGCAAAGATATCCACGTCATCGGACCACGGCAGCATAGTCGATGCGATGCCAGACTGATGGTGCTGCCCGCCAAGCCTTTGCATGTTTTGCTTCTGCACGATAGCCGGGTATCGCCCGTCTTGAAGCCATGTTCATCCACTCCATGCCGTGACGCCTCGTGAAAAAAAATGCAATCTTGATCGGGCTGGGGCTGCTGATAGTCCTGTTTTTTGTCGGTAGCGCCGCTCGTTTTTACCGGCTGGATTTTGTCGACCAGCTGTCTGCCATCATTCACGATTACCGCTTGCGCCTGACCATGCCGCGCACTCTGGATGATCGTATCGTTATCGTCGATATCGACGAAAAGAGCCTCAAGGAAGAAGGACGCTGGCCGTGGGGACGTGACCGGCTGGCCCTGTTGATGGACAAGTTGTTCGACAAGTACCACGTCGCAGTGGTCGGTTTCGACGTGGTGTTTGCCGAGCCGGATGACAGTTCGGGTCTGAAAGTTTTGCAGAAACTCGGGCAGAATCAGCTCAAGGACGATGCGTCATTTCAAACCATGCTCGGCCAGATCCGGCCGCAACTCGAATATGACAAGCTGTTCGCCAGCAAGATCAAGAATCGCAATGTGGTGCTGGGATACTATCTCACCAACCAGGCGGATCAGAATGCTTCCGGGATGCTGCCCGTGCCGACCTTTCCGGCAGGCTCGTTCAACGGTCACCCGGTAGGATTCACGGTCTGGAATGGCTATGGTGCGAACTTGCCCGAGCTGCAACAGGCGGCGGCTGGCGCGGGGCACTTCAACCCGCTGGTGGATTTCGACGGTCGGGTACGCCGCGTGCCGATGCTGGTGGAATACGATGGCGCATATTACGAATCGTTGTCGCTTGCGATGGTGCGCACTTTGCTGGGCAAGACGAAATTGTTGCCCGGTTATGCCGATGACAAGACCGGCGGATATGCCGGCCTGGAGTGGCTGGAACTGGATACGCCCGGAGGCAAGCTGACCATCCCGGTCGACAGCGATGTGGCGACATTTGTCCCCTATCGCGGCGGGCGCGGCAGTTTTCCTTATATTTCAATCGCGGATGTGCTGCACGAGCGCGTCGATCTTGCGCAATTGAAGGACAAGATCGTTCTGGTCGGTACGACGGCTCCCGGCCTCCTGGATATGCGCGCCACGCCGGTGGCCGAGGTTTATCCGGGTGTGGAGGTTCACGCCAACATGATATCCGGCATCCTCGATCAGAATCTGAAAGAGCGGCCCGCGTATATGCTGGGCGGGGAAGTGGTGTGGTTGTTGTTGATCGGCATCGCGTTGAGTTTTCTGTTGCCTTTGTTCACCCCGGCTAAAGCGATACTTGCGTCGCTCTTCACGCTGGTGACGACCGCGGGGCTGAGCCTGGTCGCCTGGCAATACGGCAATATCGTGATGCCGATTGCGAACAGTCTGTTGATGATCGTCTTGTTGTTCGCTTTGAACATGTCCTACGGTTATTTTATCGAGTCGCGCACCAAACGCCAGATTACCGGCCTGTTCGGTCAATATGTGCCGAGCGAGTTGGTTGAGGAGATGGCGAAGCATCCGGAAAGTGTGTCCATGGAAGGTGAAAGCCGGGAAATGACCATTTTGTTTTCGGACGTACGCGGCTTTACCTCCATCTCGGAAGGTTTGAGTCCCAAGGAACTGTCGCTGTTGATGAACGAGTTCCTTACCCCCTTGTCGCGTGTGGTATACAAATATCGCGGTACGATAGACAAGTACATGGGCGACTGCATCATGGCATTTTGGGGGGCGCCACTCCCGGATATGGCGCATGCCCGGAATGCGATACTGGCGGGAATCGAGATGCAGGCCACCCTGAAAGCATTGCAGCCGCATTTCAAGGAACGCGGCTGGCCGGAGATACACGTAGGCGTGGGGATCAATACCGGACGGGTCAGCGTGGGCAACATGGGTTCCGAGGTACGAGTCGCCTATACGGTGATGGGCGATGAAGTGAATCTGGCATCACGCCTGGAAGGTATCACCAAACAATACGGCGTGGGTATCATCGTCGGCGAGAATACCCGCAATCTGGTCAAAGACATGTTGTATCGCGAGCTTGACCATGTGCGGGTAAAAGGTAAAGATAAGCCTGTCGCGATTTATGAACCGTTATCATTGGCCAGCGAAGCGAGTAAAGCGTTGCAGGATGAGGTCAAGTTGTTCCACGAGGTACGGCGTTTGTATCGCAAACAGGACTGGGATCAGGCAGAGCTGCAACTGATGAATTTGCAGCGCATCGCACCGGATACCGCCTTGTATGTGATATACGCGAAGCGGGTTGTGGAGTTTCGCAAGAACCCGCCGAATCCGGGTTGGGATGGTGTATTCGATTTTCAGACCAAATAGAACGCCAACTTTATGCAGGGCAAACAGACAAAATGAAACTCAGGGTATTGGGATGCAGCGGCGGGATCGGTGACAATCTGCGCACCACCTCCTTTCTGCTCGATGATGATGTGTTGATCGATGCCGGTACCGGCGTGGGTGAACTCAGCCTGTCGGAGCTCGCGCTGATCGATCATGTCTTCGTCACCCATTCCCATCTGGACCATATCGCCTGCATCCCGTTCATGGTGGACAGTGCCGGGTTCATGCGCGACCGACCATTGACCATTTACGCCAGCGAGGAAACGCTGGATATTCTCAAGCAGCATATTTTCAACTGGAAGATATGGCCGGATTTCAGCGAGATTCCCAGCGCACAGCAGCCTTATATGTGTTACCGGGCGATGGCGCTGGGCGAGACCGTCGTCCTGAACGGGCGCAAGATCACCTCGGTCCCCGCCAACCATGTCGTGCCTGCGGTCGGCTATCATCTGGACAGCGGCAAGAGCAGTCTGGTGTTCAGCGGCGATACCACCACCAACGATGCGCTCTGGGATGTGGTCAACAATATCAAGAATTTGCGTTATCTGATCATCGAGACGGCATTTTCTAACAGCGAAAGGGAATTGGCGGTGATATCCAAGCATCTGTGCCCAAGCATGCTGGCTACCGAGCTGCTCAAGTTCAAGCGGCGCGATGCTGAAGTGTTTGTCACGCATCTGAAACCCGGTGAACTGGAGTTGACGATGCAGGAGATAGAAGCCTGCGTGAGCGGATTACTACCGAGGATGTTGCTGAACAATCAGGAATTCGATCTCTAATACCAGACGATGAGCGACACACCCGACAACAAATCGATGTTCGGCGATGCATCATGGTCTATGCCGGAATCGGCACAACAGCAGCCTGACACATCGGGCGAAGGAGTGGCATGAGCACAGTAATGGCGACCAATAAAGCGGCGGGCAATGTCGGTGATATGACCATGAGGCTCGAATTCACCAAGAACCTCAATCAGGTCAACAACAAGATACACGCCACCGGCAATGTTGATGAGATCATGCTGGAGGTCAGCAAGGACATCTGTGCGCTGTTCAACGCGGACCGATTGACCATCTATGTCGTGGGTGAAGACAACATCTCGCTGGTTTCCAAGGTCAAGACCGGACTCAATTCCTTCAAGGACCTGAAATTGCCGATCGCCGAGCAAAGCCTGGCCGGTTATGCGGCAATGCATAAAAAACTGCTCAACATCAAGGATGTCTATGATGAAAAGGAGTTGGCCCAGTACAGTAACCATCTGCGGTTTTTGCAGGAAGTGGACAAGCGCACCGGATATCGTACCAAGCAGATGCTGGTCGCACCTATCCTGGATGCGGCCAGCGGCGACCTGGTGGGCGTCATCCAGGTCATCAATAACAAGGCGGGTGCTCCATTCGCGGCGATGATACAGGAGGGTGTGCAAGAGCTGGCGCAGACCATGGCGGTGGCATTGCGCCAGCATCAGCGCCAGCAGAACAGCACTGCCAAGACCAAATACGACTATCTGGTTGCCGATGCGGTACTGTCCGCTGCGGAGTTCGAATTGGCAACGCGTACTGCACGACGCAAGGGCATCGACATCGAAGAAGTGTTGCTTGACGAATTTCAAGTCAGTACTGCGGCCTTGGGCAAGGCCTTGTCGAGCTTTTTCGGCGTCCCTTACGCACCTTACCGGGGCGATCGCCTCAAGCCCACCGAGTTGCTGAAAAATCTCCGCCGCGAGTATGTGGAAAGCAGCCACTGGATCCCGATCGAGGAAAGCAACGAAGGGCTGATGATATTGACCACCGATCCGGAACGGATCCAGGCTTCCCGAGTGGTCAATAACATATTCTCCAAGAGCCGCCTGATATACCAGGTCTGCTCGCAACGCGAGTTCAAGCAAACGCTGGATCTGTTCTACGGCGGTGGTGCGACCTCGGATGGCAGCGGGGTGTTGGCAGGCGATGAGTCGTCGATGGACGATTTGTTGAATATCATGGGCGGAGAAGAGGAGGAGATTTCCGGTGTCAGCCAGGAAGATGTCAGTGCCGCCGCAGATAACGAATTGGTCAAGCTGGTCAACAAGGTCATCGTCGATGCGTACCGCATGGGTGCATCCGATATACACATCGAACCCGGCCCAGGCAAAACCAAGACTCAAATCAGGGTGCGCAAGGATGGCTCGTTGCTCAACTATATCGAAGTGCCAGCCACTTACCGAAACGCACTGGTGACACGACTCAAGATCATGTGTGATCTGGACATTTCCGAGAAAAGGAAACCGCAGGACGGCAAGATAAAATTCAAGAAATTCGGACCGTTGGATATCGAGCTGCGGGTGGCGACCATACCTTCACAGGGCGGTGTGGAAGACGTCGTGATGCGTATCCTGGCCTCCGGGGAGCCATTGCCTTTGGAGAAGATGGGTTTTTCCGCGCGCAACTCGGAAATAGTAAAAGCCACGGTCAGCAAGCCTTACGGTTTGTTCTTCGTGTGCGGCCCGACCGGTTCCGGTAAAACCACCACGCTTCATTCGATCTTGAAATATATCAACAAGCCGGACACCAAGATATGGACCGTCGAAGATCCTGTGGAAATCACCCAGAAGGGACTGCGTCAGGTGCAGATCAACAAAAAAGCCGGGCTGGACTTCCCCACCATCATGCGCGCGTTTCTGCGCGCTGACCCGGACGTGATCATGGTCGGTGAAATGCGCGACAAGGAAACCGTGTCCATCGGCATCGAGGCTTCGCTGACCGGCCATCTGGTGTTTGCCACGCTGCACACCAACAGCGCGCCGGAATCCATCATACGATTGCTGGACATGGGGATGGACCCGTTCAACTTCGCCGATGCGTTGTTGGGAATACTTGCGCAGCGTTTGGCCAAACGACTGTGTGGTGACTGCAAAAAACCGCACATTGCAACAGCCGAGGAAATCAAACTGATGCTGGATGAATATAGTATCGAGCTGGTCAATACCGCGACGTGGAAGAAAGATCCGGCCGCAGCGATGAAGGCGTTGTATGCTGAATGGCGCAAGTTGTTCGCCGATGACAAGGGGCAATTTACGATCAATACGCCGACAGGATGTGAAAAGTGTTCCGGGACGGGCTATCGTGGCCGGGTCGGTTTGCATGAGTTGCTGATCGGGACCGATCCTGTCAAAAAGGCGATACAGGAGCACGCGCGGGTCGCCGAATTGTTGGCCATTGCGCTGGACGAAGGGATGCACACACTCAAGCAGGATGGCATGGAAAAGGTATTGCAGGGCGTCACCGATATGCATCAGGTTCGCGCGGTATGCATCAAATAAGGGATTAGCGTGCGATCATCCGATAACCATCTGCTGCACCGCCTCAAAGATCTCAATGAGATCGGTATTGCGCTGTCACAACAGCGTGATTTGAATAGCCTGCTTGAAACCATACTGGTTGCAGCGATGCGCATCACCCGCGCCGATGCGGGCACGCTGTATCTGCATGAACGTGAACAGCGCATGTTGCGTTTCGAGATCCTGCGCAACAACACCCTGAATATGGCGATGGGCGGTACCAGCGGCGTGCCGATCACCTTCTATCCGATCCAGCTTTACGACGATACCGGCAAACCCAACCATGCCATGGTGGTGAGTCACGCCGCGCTGAGCGGTGAAACCGTGAATATTCCCGATGCCTATATGGCGGAGGGTTACGATTTTTCCGGCACCAAAAAATTCGACGCCAAGACCGGTTATCGCTCGCAGTCTTTCCTGACTGTGCCGATGCGTGACCACGAGAATGAAGTCATCGGGGTGTTGCAGCTGATCAACGCGCAGGAGCAGGAAAGCAGTGCGAACATTCCGTTCTCCAGGGATGACCAGCAGCTGCTTGAATCGCTGGCATCCCAGGCGGCTATCGCCCTGACCAACCGGCATCTCATCGATCAGCTCGAAGAATTGTTCGAGGCCTTCATACAGCTCATCAACACCGCAATCGATGATAAGTCACCCTATACCGGCGGACATTGCGCGCGCGTGCCCGCGCTTACCATGATGCTGGCCGAAGCGGTCAATCGTACCACCGGGGGGCCACTCAAGGATTTTGTGATGACCGAAAAAGACCGGCGCGAATTGAAGATCGCCGGCTTGCTGCATGACTGCGGCAAGATCACCACCCCGGTGCACGTGGTGGACAAGGCGACCAAACTGCACACCCTGTTTGACCGGATCGAGCTGGTGGACACGCGTTTTGAAGTACTCAAGCGCGACGCCGAGATCGAGATGTTGCGCGAAATACTGGCGGCAGCGGATGACGCTCCGCGCGCCGAGGCCGCCCGCAAACAGCACTCGGCGCGAGTTGAGCAACTGGACCATGACCGCGAATTCTTGCGGCATTGTAATGTCGGCGGCGAGGCCATGTCAGCCGAGGCGCAGCAAAGGGTACGCCAGATCGCCGGCTATCAATGGCGGGATGGCAACGGCAAATCGGGTAATTTCCTGAGCGACGACGAGGTCGAGAATCTCACCATACGCGCCGGTACATTGACAGCGGCAGAACGCGAGATCATCAACCATCATATCGATGTCACCATCAAGATGCTGGAATCACTGCCCTGGCCGCGGCATCTCAAGAACGTACCAGAATACGCCGGCGGGCACCACGAACGTATGGATGGAAAGGGTTATCCGCGCGGTCTGACACGGGACCAGATGTCGGTGCAAGCCAGGGTGATGGGCATCGCCGATATCTTCGAGGCGCTCACCGCCAAAGACAGGCCTTACAAGAAGGGAAAAACACTCACCGAATCGCTGACTATCCTGGGCAAGTTCAAACTGGGTGGACATATCGACCCCGATTTGTTCGATGTGTTCATCCGGGAAAAGGTCTATCTGGACTATGCCAGACAATTTCTTGCGCCCGAACAGATAGACGATGTCGATGTGAGCAAGATCCCTGGAGTCGACTTGCCCGCTTAGTTTTTGTACCTGCCGAAAATTGTCAGCGGGTGACGAAATTGTGCTGGATGGTGCAGGATTCGGGTTGGCGAATAACATATAAGTTCAACTAAAACAATTGCTTGAAATATTGGCATGGCAATTGCGTATATACATCCCGACACATGAAATCCAGTGTGTTCAATTTAAATTAAGGAGCTTCAATCATGATGAAAAACATTCAAAAAGGTTTTACCCTGATCGAACTGATGATCGTGGTTGCGATTATCGGTATTCTGGCTGCGGTAGCGATCCCTGCCTACGGCGATTACACCGCACGTGCGCAAGCCGCTGAAGCCTTCACCCTGATGGACGGTATCAAGACTCCGTTGACCGAACTGTACACATCCACCGGCACTTTCCTGATCGATAATACCGGAGCGGGCAATGGCATCACAGCCATCGTCAGCGGCAAGTATGTCAATTCCTTGACGGCCGGATCGGGTGTTGCTTCAACATCCAGCCTGACCAGCGTACAAGCCGACTTCAGAAATGCAAACGTCAGCAGCAGGCTGTTGTTGGGTGGCGTAGCTGGCGCTGCACCGTTGAGCGTGCATATGTACTACAACCCGATGACCGGTGCATGGTCTTGCCAAAATGGCTCTGCGGCTAATGATATCGCCGCTGCGTCAACCACAACTACTTCTGCAGCAGTTGCCGGCGCGACTACTACGCAGATACCGCCTAACGTATTGCCCAAGTCTTGCGGTTAAGCTGGCTGCATAAGCTGCCCTTATAGGGTAGTGTTGCAAGTAAAAGCCCCTCGCAAGAGGGGCTTTTACATTGTGCGGATCAGCATTTGGGTAGGAGTAAAGCAAGTCTCGCGATCACGGTTTGCCGTGCGCGTCGAGCACTTCGCGCAGTTCACGCAAATCGCTTTCTATCGCCGAGAGCTGGTAGAAGCTGGCACCGGCGCGTTTCGCCAATTCCAGCTGTTCGATCGCGGCATACAGATTGCCCTGCCAGGCATAGCTGTAGGCCTGCGCCTGATGCTGCTCCACCGGCTTGTCCTGCATCGCATAGGCGCGGGCTTGCAGATCATACAGGGTGGTGTCGTTGGGGTGGCGAGCGAGCTGTTCGGTGAGCAGTTTCACGGCGATCTCGGGCTGCTTGTTCTGTAGCAGCAGATCGCTGTAGTCATAGATCAGTGCGCGATGTTGCGGGAAATTCTGCACCGCGGTGCGGTAATACGCCAGCGCCGCGGTGTAATCTTTGGTCGCGCGCAATACCCGCCCTTCCAGGGTCGCCAGCATGGGGTCATTCTTGTACAGCGGATTTGCCGTGGCCTGTGCGCGCAATTGTGCCATCTCGCGGCTGGCGCGATCGATCTCGTTATTGCGCAACAGCGCGCTCACCAGCCCGTAGCGTTGCGCGACCGGATTGCCGAAGTTCTGCGTGCCCAGCGCGTCGCTGAAATAAGAAATGGCATCCGTCGCAGTCTTTTGTGCTGCGATGAGCTTGGTGCGCACCAGTTGAAAATCCAGGCTGTCGGGGATCAGACGGTAAGGCTGGTTGTGGATGCGGTTCTCGAGCTCGGCGATGCGGTCGCTGGTGATCGGGTGGGTGCGCATATAGTTGGGTGCATTGCCGTCCAGCAATCGGGTCGCTTTTTGCAGGCGTTGCAGGAATTCCGGCATGGCATGGGTATTGAAACCGGACTTTTGCAATAGCTGCAGGCCGATGCGGTCCGCCTCTTCTTCGTAACCGCGGGTGAAATTGAGCTGTTTCTGCATGTTGCCTGCCTGTACGCTGACGATCGCGGCTTCGGCGGCCTGCGGGTTGGTCCGTGCCGCGAGTATCGCCACGGCGATAGTCGCTAGGGAAATCAGGCCGTCTCCCTGCTGAGCAGCTATCATGCGTGCCAGATGGTGTTGTGTGACGTGTGAGATTTCGTGGCTCAACACGGAAGCCAGCTCAGATTCGGTTTGCGTGATGAGCAGCAAACCGGCATTGACTCCGACGAAGCCGCCCGGCAGGGCAAAGGCGTTGACGCTGTAATCATTGACGGCAAAGAATTCGAAGTCGAGAGAAGGCTCGGGACTGTTCTCGACCAGTTTGTCGCCCAGCTGATTCAGATAGTCGTTGATCTCGGCATCGTCCAGATACTGCTTGCTGGCGCGAATCTGCATCAGGCTCTGTTGGCCGATCTGGCGCTCTTGTTGCGGGGTGAGCGCAGCCTGGGAAACATCACCCAGGTCAGGCAGCCCGTCGCTGATCGCGCAGGGAGAAATGCACAGCAGCAGCAACAGAGTCAATTTTTTCATGAGCGCCATGATAGTTGTTTTTGTTCGCGGTTCACAGCAGCGGGCAGCCGCAATTGTTTCAAAGTGTGTTTGCTCCGTATAGACAGCTCGGGGCAAAATGCGCAGAATGTGGCGTTTCCAATATTTCAGCCAGGTTATGGATAAAATAGGCAAATACGACATCGTACGAGTACTCGGCAGCGGAGCCAC
Organism: Burkholderiales bacterium; assembly: GCA_038203435.1. GTDB lineage: Bacteria > Pseudomonadota > Gammaproteobacteria > Burkholderiales > Gallionellaceae > Gallionella. The sequence continues at coordinate 6,088 of JBBRDZ010000038.1, read as the reverse complement.
CAGCACAGTCTACCTTGCTACCGATCCTTTCAACAACCAGCAGATCGCCATCAAGCTGTTCGATCTGGGCATGTTGCACGATCCGAACCGCGCCAAGATCTACCGCAAGCTGCTGATGACCGAGGCATCGCTGGCCGGAAAATTGTCCCATCCGCACATTGCCAAGATACTGGATGCGGTGATGGAGGGCGACATGAATTATGTGGTCATGGAGTATGTCGAGGGAACCACGCTCGAGCAATACGCCGAAGTTGACACATTGCTGCCGATCGGCACCATCGCCGAGATCATCTACAAGTGCTGCAAGGCACTCGAATATGCCCAGTACCAGGGCGTGATACATCGGGATATCAAACCGGCCAATATTCTGTTGCGCGGCGATGGCGAGATCAAGATATCGGACTTCGGTTCGGCGGCTGTACAGAACCAGCAAACCACGCAGGTCAGCGGCGTTGGTTCGCCCGCCTACATGTCGCCGGAGCAAGTCAAAGAGCTGAAGCTGACCCATCAGACCGATATCTATTCGCTGGGGGTGGTGATGTACAAACTGCTGACCGGCAAGTTGCCGTTCGATGCCAGCAATAACTTCAGCATGATTTATCACATCATCAACATCGAGCCGCCCCCGCCCAGTACCTTCCGTCCGGAAGCTCCGCCGGCACTGGATGCGATCGTGAAGCGGGCGATGGAGAAGAATACCGCGAAGCGCTATCAGACCTGGGCGGAGTTTGCGAACGACCTGGTCGAGTTTTCCAGCAATGCCGAACCCGCACAGAACGAAATTCTGGACACCGAAAAGTTCGACACGCTGCGCAGTTTGGCTTTCTTCAAAAATTTCAGCGATGTGGAGCTATGGGAAGTGTTGCGCATCAGCGAGTGGCGAAAAGTCCCCGAAACTGTCCGCATCCTTCAGGAAGGTGAAAGCGGCCGCTCGTTCTTCGTTCTCGGGCAGGGTACGGTCCGGGTGACCAAGCAGGGCAGGTTGCTGAGCCTTTTGCATCGCGGTGACTGCTTCGGTGAAATGGCGCATCTGCTGGAACGCGATTTCAGACGCAGCACCGACGTGATCGCCAAGAACGATGTGGTGCTGATCGAGATCAATCCGGATGTGCTGATACACGCAACGCCCGGATGCCGGCTGCAGTTTGGTGACGCATTTTTGCGCATGCTGGTCAAGCGCCTGTCGGTGGCAAATACCCGCGTCTCGCATCTGCTGGCGGATAACAGTCAAATGGAAGGTGAAGAAGAGAATGCATAGCACAATGAATATCAACGGCTTCAAAAATATCAGTGTCACTGAACTGCAAACTATGCTGGCGCACGGCGGCATTCTTCTGCTGGACGTGCGCACTGATGCCGAAGTTGCACGCGGAAAAATCCCCCAGGGCGATGCTTTGCCTCTCCATTTGCTTCCACTGCGCCTGGGCGGCATGGACAAGCGCTGTACCACGGTCTTTTATTGCCAGATGGGCGGGCGTTCTGCACAGGCGGCTGCATTCGCCGCGGCAAACGGATTTACCGATGTGTACAACCTGCAGGGCGGGATCGCGGCATGGTCGCAGGCTGGTTTGCCGGTCGCGCCATGAATGTCGATGTGGAGCTGGATGCCCGAAAACTGGCCTGCCCGTTGCCTATCCTGCGTGCCAAACAATCGCTGTCTCAGATGAGCAGCGGAACGGTACTCAGAGTCGTCGCAACGGACAAAGGTGCGCCCAATGACTTTGCGGAGTTCTGCCGGAACACCGGCAACGAGTTGTTATCTTCCGCACAGGTTAACGATGAATATATCTTCCTGATCCGCCGCCGCTGAATCAGGCCAGCTTGGTGCGCTGCGCCTGAAGTTGTTCGAGCGCGGAGCTGTAGTCTTTCAGGCGTTTCTTTTCCTGATCCACCACTGCTGCAGGCGCGCGCGCGACAAAGCTTTCATTGCCCAACTTGGCTTCGATCTTGGCAATCTCGCTTTCCCTGCGCGAGATCTCCTTGTCAAGACGTTCACGTTCGGCAGCAACATCGATCTCCACCTGCAGCATCAGTTTGCAATTGCCCGCGATGGCGACTGCGGCATCGGTGTCCGGTAGCGCCTCAAGCACGCTCACTTCGCTCAGCTTAGCCAACCCTTGCAGGTAGGGCGCGAAGCCGTTCAGCAGCGCAGCATCGCCGGCGACCAGCAGTGGCACCCGCATGGCGGGAGACAGGTTCATCTCGCTGCGCAGTTTGCGGCAGGCATTCACCATGTCTTGCAACAGCGCGACTTGCGCGATGGCGGCAGCGTCTATTTTGCTTTCGTCCGCCTGCGGGTAGGCTTGCATCATGATGCTGTCGCCGGTCTTGCCCGCGAGCGGTGCAACGCCATGCCAAAGTTCTTCGGTGATGAACGGAATGATCGGGTGTGCCAGGCGCAATATGGCTTCCAGCACGCGTACCAGCGTGCGCCGCGTTGCGCGCTGTTGCGACAGATTGCCGGTGGCGATCTGCACCTTGGCCAATTCCACATACCAGTCGCAGTACGCGTTCCATACCAGTTCGTATACCGTGCGCGAGGCCATGTCGAATCGGTAATCGGCCAAGTGCTGTGCCATTTCCGCTTCGGCCTGCTGCAGCACACTGATTATCCATTTGTCCGCAGCCGAAAATTCCAGTGGAAAGTTTGCATCCAGGCCGACATCCTGCCCCTCGCAGTTCATCAGCACAAAGCGCGTGGCGTTCCATAGTTTGTTGCAGAAATTTCGATAACCCTCACAGCGTTGCATGTCGAACTTGATATCCCTGCCCGGTGAGGCCAGCGAAGCGAATGTGAAGCGCAATGCATCGGTGCCGAACGCCGGTATGCCGTTCGGGAACTCCTTGCGGGTACGTTTCTCGATCTGCTCCGCCTGTTTGGGGTTCATCAGACCAATGGTGCGTTTTTTTACCAGTGCATCGAGCGCGATGCCGTCGATCAGGTCGATCGGGTCGAGCACATTGCCTTTGGACTTGGACATCTTCTGGCCTTCCGCATCGCGGATCAGGCCGTGCACATACACGTCCCTGAACGGAATCTTGCCAGTGATGTGTTTGGTCATCATCACCATGCGCGCCACCCAGAAGAAGATGATGTCGAAGCCGGTGACCAGCACGGATGAAGGCAGATACCTATCCAGCGCGGGATTCGATTTCGCCGGGTACTCCGGTGTCCAGTCCAGCGTGGAGAACGGCCACAGTGCCGAGGAGAACCAGGTGTCGAGCACGTCGTTGTCGCGGTCGAGTTGGCCGGCGTAACCTGCACGGTCAGCCAGACGGCGCGCTTCGGTTTCGTCGTGCGCGACGAACACTTCGCCATTCACGCCGTACCAGGCCGGGATCTGGTGTCCCCACCAAAGCTGGCGCGAGATGCACCAGTCCTGGATGTTGTTCAGCCACTGGTTGTAGGTGTTAACCCAATTTTCCGGATGGAATCTGATCTCGCCCGAAGCGACGCATTCCAGCGCCTGTGCGGTGATGCTCTGGCCCGCTTGCCCGTCTTTCGCCGGACCGGGTTTGCTCATCGCGACGAACCACTGGTCGGTCAGCATCGGTTCGATGACTACGCCGGTGCGGTCACCGCGCGGCACTTTGAGTTTGTGCTTCTCTGCCTTTTCGAACACGCCGGCCGTTTCCAGATCGATCACGATCTGTTTGCGCGCGTCGAAACGGTCCAGACCGCGATATTTTGCCGGCGCTTGATCGTTGATTTTCGCATCCAGGGTGAGGATGGAGATCATCTCCAGTTTGTGGCGTTGCCCCACCGCATAGTCATTGAAGTCATGCGCGGGAGTGACCTTCACCACGCCGGTGCCGAATTCCTTGTCCACATAGTCGTCGGCGATGATCGGGATAGTGCGGTCGCATAGCGGCAGCTTCACCCGCTTGCCGATCAGGTGTTTGTAGCGTTCGTCTTCCGGATGCACCATCACCGCCACGTCGCCCAGCATGGTCTCGGGGCGGGTGGTGGCGACGGCGAGATGCGTCAAACCTTTCGCACGGTCCGGCTCGGCGAGCGGATAGCGGATATGCCACATGAAACCGTCTTCTTCTTCCTGCACCACTTCCAGATCGGATACAGCGGTGTGCAGCTTGGGGTCCCAGTTCACCAGGCGTTTGCCGCGGTAGATCAGCCCTTCGTTGAACAGCCGCACAAAGGTTTCGGTGACGGATTGCGAAAGGCCGCTGTCCATCGTGAAGCGTTCGCGCGACCAGTCGGGTGAGGTGCCGAGGCGGCGCATCTGGCGCGTGATGGTGTCGCCGGAGACTTTCTTCCATTCCCAGACTTGTTCGATGAACTTCTCGCGGCCCAGATCGTGACGCGTGATGCCTTGCCCATCGAGTTGCCGCTCCACCACGATCTGTGTTGCGATACCGGCGTGGTCGGTGCCGGGTTGCCACAGGGTATTGTCGCCTTTCATGCGGTGATAGCGGGTCAACACATCCATCAGGGTCTGGTTGAAACCGTGCCCCATGTGCAGCGTGCCGGTCACGTTGGGCGGCGGCAACAGGATACAGAACGCTGCTGATTTGTCCGGGTCCAGCCCGGCTTTGAAATACCCGGATTCCTCCCACTTGGGGTACCAGCGCGATTCGATTTCCTTCGGTTCAAAACTTTTTGCTAGTTCCATTGCTATACGTTGCGGCTGAGATGCCTGATCTAGGTTGGAAAAATCGACTCGCCATTCGGCCGAGGAAACAAGAATTCCCTACAGGCTGCAGCTGATGTCATCGGGGGCAGGATTATAGCAAACGCGAGCAGGTCACCCGCAGTTAAAGCCAGTGCTTGAAGTCTGCAGTGGAGCGCCGCGGAAATTCATGGATCGAAACGCAACAACCCGTCATTTGTGGGATTCGAGATACTCGTACAGCGCTTCATGCAGTAATTCCGGTAACTCCGCTTTGAGTTCGCCGATGGCCAGCTCGATGGCCTGGCGCTGCAGTTGTTCGAGATGTGAGCCCAGTTTTCTTGCGAACAGGGTTTCAATTTGTGCTTCCAGCCGCGGCAGCAATTGCTGGATCTCCGCTTCACTCAACAAGCGCGGCAGGTAGGCGTCTGTCACCGAGACAACTTCGGTAAGCATCGGCAATCCGTTCAGCGTCGCCTCGCCTATCCTGGTCGCCGTTTTGGCGGGTGTGACGCTATCCGTACTTTCATCCGGTTGTTTGCTGGCGTTCATGTATTTTTCGTTTTTGACAAATCGATATGGCGCAGTTCATAACCGCGATCGCGATAGAACTTGAATCGTTCTCGCCCGATGCGGCTGTCTTCAGAATCATTGCCAACGATTTCGATGACGCGTTCGAAACGGCTGAAGAATGACATGCACTCGCCATGCAGGCTGATCAACAACTCGTGGTGAGGGAATTTGTCGCTGCCCAGATTCAGTACCACAGGCATTTGTGCGGTTTCTGCAGCGTCACCCTGACAGTGCGGGATGAAAGCGGTAGCCGGATGATGCCAGAGCAGTTTGTCCAGCGCATCAGCAGTCGCTTCATCAGGCAGGCTAATGACCGTGCGTACGCCGCTTTGCATGGCTTTGTGGCTTAATTGACAAGCGGTGCGCAGCTTGTCAGTCGAACCGGTATAGAAATCCACTTTGGTCATCGCGCGGGGCCATTTATTTTGTTGCGTGAGCGCGGCGGATCAGATACTGGGTGAGCAACGGTACCGGACGGCCGGTCGCCCCCTTTTCCTTGCCGGATTTCCATGCGGTACCGGCGATGTCCAGATGGGCCCAGCGGTAATCCTTGGTGAAACGAGCCAGGAAACACGCTGCGGTGATGCTTCCGCCGGCTCGTCCGCCGATGTTCTGCATATCGGCGAAGTTGCTGTCAAGCAGTTGCTGATAGTCTTCCCATAGCGGCAAATGCCAGGCACGGTCATGGCTATACTCGCCCGCATCCAGCAATTCCCTGGCCAGTTTTTCCTCGTTGCTGAACAGTCCGCTGGCAACGTGACCCAGCGCGATGACGCATGCTCCGGTCAGGGTGGCGATGTCCACTACTGTATCCGGCTCGAAACGCGCGGCATAGGTCAGCGCATCGCACAGGATCAATCGCCCTTCCGCATCGGTATTGAGTATTT
>JBBRDZ010000037.1:0-19447 GCA_038203435.1 Burkholderiales bacterium | reverse complement strand
CTCCATGAGCTTCACCACTCAAACGAGGCGCCCACAGCGTACCGAGCAGATCCGCATCGAAATGCAGTTTTCCGCCGGTTTGCAAATTGCTGTCCAGCAACGGCCCCAGCCAGGAAAGATCATCCGAATGCAGGTGCAATTGTCCGGCTAGCGGTGCTTCCGGCAAGATGGTCCAGCCGGTTTCAGTGCGCGTCAACGGCATGCCGGCCTGCAGTTGCACCTCGCCGAGATGCTCGCCATTGGCATCCAGTCGCGCATTGATTTGATCATGCTCGGCAAGTATGGACAGTTGCATCCTGTTCAAACCAAGACGTAAGCCGGTATTGCTATCCACCAGCCAGTCGCCGCTTTCGCGCTGCAACTGTAACTTGCCTTGCCAGTGATCATTCGCAGTTACTTGCCACGATCCGCCGATACGCATGGCATCTTTCATATCTGCAGCGGATTGTTTCTGTTGCTTATTGATCGCGCGTACGTTGAGGCCGCTAAATTTTCCGCTGCTGTGCCATCGTTGCGGTGTCCATTGCGACTCAAAAAACTGGATCTGCCCACCTGCAACTTCCAACTCCGCACCGTTCATCTGGAATGTGTCCTGCGAAAACGACATCGGTGTTGATGCCCGCAGATGAAACGGCAACACGCCCTGCGCGGTCACTTCGTCAAGCGCACCTTGCCATTGCAGTTTCTGCCAACCCTGTGCAGGATCACTAAAACCGCCGTGTGCTGACAGCGTTAGTTCTTCGACTGGTTCATCAACCTGCTTGATGCTTGCCGACGCAGTCACGGTATGGCGCTCCCGGTCACCCTGCAATGCGATGCTGGCTAATGGAATATTCAACGTGCCGGTATCGTGTAAGTCTTTCATCTCCAGACTGAACCGCATCGCGGTAGCCGCCAGATCGCCGGTCGCGTCCAGTGCGGCAATACGCTTCCCGCCGCTCATGACAAGGTCTCTGCCCTGTGCGGAAAACTGCAGCCTGGGCTTGGCAGGAGTGCCGGAGAGTTCCGCTCGCCCAGCCAGTTGACCGCTTATTCCGCTACCCAGCTGGGCAAGATTCGGCGCAACCAGCGTCAGCTCCAGCCGGTCGGATTGTGTGCCGTAGGCCGCTTTCAGATTAAGCAGATTTTCACCCAGCCGCAATTCCATCTCTCCGGTCGCGCGCTGCGTGCCTGAAAAATCGATTTGTCCGTTTCCGCTGAAGTCGTGATGTGCGAATTGACTGTTGCTTAGCGCTAGCAGTAATCTTCCCCGAGGTTCCGGCAACAATGTACCGGACACTTCCATCGCGGCATTCAAATCAGTCGGAGGGATTGCGGCGAACTTGGACAGATCGAGTTTGTGCAGTTCGCTGGAGAAACGAAAGCTGCGGCGCCTGTCCATTTCCATCTGCCCATGTCCGGTGAATACAGCCTCGCCGCGCACCAGGCGCATCTTGGACAATTCCAGCTGGTTGCCGTGCCGGTCGAATTCACCGTACAGATCGACACCGCGATCATTGAGCGTCACCACTGCGTGTTGGGTATCGCCCTGGCCTTCGAGGCTGATATTACCTTGCAAGTTTGAACCCGGCATTCGTGTATCCATTGCCTCGGCATTGAGATTGTGAATGGTGAGTTGTGCTTTCACCCTGCCTTGTTGCTGTTCCCAGGATACGTTGCCGTTGATATGTCCCCCAGCCGGCAACTTCATATCTAGTTGCTGCAATTGCAATTGTGAGGAGGACCAACGTACTTGTGCAGTCACATCGCTTATCGGTAAACCGTTCTGGTCCAGCGCTGTTGCATGCGTGTTGTGCAATTTCAATACACCTTCCAGATGGCCGCCGGACATACCATGCAGGTCGGCACTGCCGACAAGGACAGCAGTTGGCGCTCCATCGATCAGCCGTTGCGCATCCGCCCCGCTGAACGCGAGTTGCAAGCGACTGACAGCCACATCACCAAACGGAGTGATTTGCGCCGATCCGTTAACGCGCATCCCAGCGCCCGCGCCAGCCAGCGTCACCTGCATGTGTTGCAAGTCGCCGCCAGTATCAGCGTCAAGATGTGCATGTTGTAGTTTCCCTGCAAGATTCATCTCCGAATCGAGCGAGGCATGAGCCCTGATGCCATAAGGTCGGTTCAACACCAACTCGGCGGTTCCGGCCAAATCGCCATATGCCAGCTTTGCCCTCAAGGTCTGCAATACAAGCAAACTGTCGTCGGCGGACAAACTCGCTTCAACAATATTCGCCGAAAAATCCGGCTCGCCATCTTCTGCACTCAGCAAAGTGAAGGAATCGACCTTCAGTTGCATTACTTGCACCGGCATGGGAAATCCCAAACTGACCGGCAATACACTGGGCGCGTTGCTGGGCAGAGACAAGATTTCCACCTGCCTGGCATTTACATACAGTAATTTCAACTTACCATGCAACAATGCGGCAATATTCCAACCCAGTTGCACATTCCGCAGGGTGACACGCCACCCATCGCCACGCCATACCAATTGTTGTATGGCGATACTATCGTGCAGGGAGCCGCTGATACCATTCACAGCTAGCTGCCCCTTGCTGTCACGTTCAACGACACCGACAATCCATCTAAGCCCTGACTCCGAAGCGATCAACCAGCCAGCCGCTCCGATCAGAGACAGACTTGGTACCAGCACTATGACCAACCACATGTTGCGGCGCGATTTGGATCTATTGTCGCGTCCCATCAGAATGCCACCGCGATGGAAAAGTGCACGCGCGAGTTGGGTTGGCCTTTGCCACGGGCCAGGTCAAGCGCCAGCGGACCTACCGGGCTGCGCCAGCGCGCGCCAAATCCGGCCCCCTGCGACATGCGCAGATCGGGAGCCACATCGGCCGCACCGCCCATATCGACGAACAATGCACCTCCCCAGTTGCCGAACCAATGGGTATATTCGGCGCTAGCGGTTGCCATCACCCGCCCGCCGACCACCGCACCACCTTCCTGAACGCCAAGACTCTGGTAAGCGAAGCCGCGCACGGTCTGCGTGCCACCCACGCGAAACAGATAGTCCTGCGGGATGCCGAGACGTGAAGTGGCCGCAGTGTAGCCACCCTCGATGCGTAGCGTCACCACGTTATGCTCACCAAAAGGGAGCCAGATTTGTTGACGAAAATAATTGCGCACAAAGTCCTGATCAGACAGTACCGATCTGCTCGCCCCGCCCACTCGTAGTTCTGTCAAAGTCCCGGACATTGGGAACAGCGGATCGTCGACCCTGCGTCGATTCCAATGCCAATCCAGCACCAACGCCTGAATGGACTCGCGGATACCACCCAATGGTATCTGCTGTTCCTGCTGCCAATCGAGGCCGATTCCGGTTTCGATATCGTACAAGGTACGGCTACGAGTCACTCCGAATTTATCAGCACGGGTTTCCAGCCCCTGGATCTGGGTCTTTTCGCCGCTGGTAGTCCATGTCAAATGGTAGCCCAACGGATTGGGTTGCGTATCCATCCCTGCAGAGACAGTCTGGCGATTCTGCTCATATACCAGTGCGCCGCTCAAAGTCCACGCCTGATTCAGGAAGTTGTAGCTCTGGTAATTGATTTGATTGCGCACACCGTTATTAGTGCTATAGCCGATACCCAATGCGATCTTGCGAGATTGGGCTTCGACGATCTGCACTTTGACCGGGACCGTCACCGGCGAGGTCTGGGTTCCGGCGGTATCGATATCCGTGTGGGTATCAAAATTGACTACAACCGAGCTGAATTGGGGCATGTTCTGCAACTGGTTCTGGAACTCGAGCAACTGCTTGCGCTGATACGGTTGCCCGGGCCTGAACGTCGCGCGCCGGCTTATCAGCAACTCTTCATAGCGTTCCAAACCCTGAACGCTCAGCTCGCCAAACAGGAATCTCGGTCCGGAATCCAGTACGACATGCAAACTTGCGCTGGCTCTGGCCGGATCCACTTTAGCGGAACTTTCGACCAGGCGGGCGGCGGCATAGTCTCGGCTCGCCACCAATGCCACAATTTCGGCTTTGGCTTCATCCCAGGCGACCGCGCGAAAAGGTGTTCCCGTTTGCAATGTCCACGCCGCACGCAATTGTTGGACGCGGACGAGTCTTCCGGCTTCAGGAATAGACAGATCGCCGAGAAATTCGATGTCCACTTCCGTAACGACGGTTCGCGGACCTGGAATCACATCCAGCTCCATCACGCCGACCGGCGTAACGGTGCGCAAGGCAACTTTGCTGGAAAAGTATCCCTCGGTCGCCAGTAATTCCGGTATCTCCTGTTGCGCGCGGCGCATGAAGATGGCGCGCTCGCTTTCATCTTTGAGCAAGCGATCGGGCAATTCGAAATGCTGGTCAAGTACCTCGCGAACGTCTTTCGCTACGTTCAGCCTGACAGCCGGACTACTACCCAACTCGGCATGTGCTGGTTGGGCATGGGTTAAACACAGCCATACCAGCACCAGCCAAAATGGCCGTACAGGGTGGAGCGATACCCATCTCAGATAAGGAAAGGCCGATATGATCATCAGAGCGTTGGGTGTTTGAATGTCATGTAAACCCTGGTTTCCGGGCACAACGCTTAGCTTACCCCATCAACACAAACTGCATTGACTCATATTGAATGGTGCCCGGAGCCGGGGTCGAACCGGCACGCTGGTTTTACCCTAGCGACGGATTTTAAGTCCGTTGTGTCTACCAATTTCACCACCCGGGCGGGAATTTGGAGGCGAGACCCAGAATCGAACTGGGATAGGCGGATTTGCAATCCGCTGCATAACCATTTTGCTATCTCGCCGTGTTGCATTTCAACAGGATGAAATGATTGAGGGAAAGCTAGAATGCTTTCCCTCGGAATTGGAGCGGGAGAAGAGTCTCGAACTCTCGACCTTAACCTTGGCAAGGTTACGCTCTACCAACTGAGCTACTCCCGCGAAACGAGTTGCGCATTATAGGGATATTCGAATCCCTGTCAATAATTTTGCCATGAAATTTTATCCGGCCAGTTTGCCCAGGCCGAACAAACGCTCGAAATTCGCCGTTGTTTGCCTTCCCACCTCGCTTGCACTGATACCTCTGAGCAGCGCGATCTCGTCGGCGACATGCTTCACATAGGCAGGCTGGTTGAGCTTGCCGCGATGCGGTACCGGGGCCAGATAGGGTGAATCGGTTTCAATCAGTATGCGATCCAACGGCACACGTTGCGCAACCTCTTTGAGTTGTTTGGCGTTTTTGAACGTGACGATGCCGGAAAACGAGATGTAAAAATTCATTGCCAATGCGGCTTCCGCCACTTCCCAGGATTCGGTGAAGCAATGCATCACACCTCTGGCTTCGGCGGCATTTTCTTCCGTCATGATACGCAATGTATCTTCTGCGGCTTCTCGGGTATGGATGATGAGCGGTTTACCGCAAGTCCGCGCAGCGCGGATGTGGGTGCGAAACCGCTCGCGCTGCCATTCCAAATCCCCTTTGAGTCGAAAATAATCCAGACCGGTTTCGCCTATTGCGATTACCCTGGGATGCGTTGCCAATCCGACCAAACGAGCAACATCCGGCTCTTCGACACCCTCGTAATCGGGATGCACCCCAACCGATGCATAGATGTTCGGATACTGTTCGGCTAACGCAAGGACCTGCGGGAAGTCAGCCAGATTGACCGAAACGCACAATGCACTGATCACTTCGTGATCACGCATCTGTGCAAGCACGTCTCCGATTTTTTCGGCTAAGTCGGGGAAATTGATGTGGCAGTGGGAATCGACAAATGGCATGGTTATTCGAGCATGAGCTGGCGGTATGCCAAAAACAGCGATTCAAAGAACAGTTTGGGATTGAGTGTATGCCGCGCTTCACGTTTGGCTGCTTGCAAATGTTTTTGCAAACGTGCCAGATTCAGCGGCGTGACAGACTCGACCAACTTGTCTATAGCGGCCTCGTCGCCAGTGTGATAACGCAAGCTGCCCGCCAGCTTCATCGAGCTCAGGTCATAACACCATTGCTGCAACCATTGCACAACCAGGGCCTGTTCGGTCTTCTGCAACAGATCGGCCAGCGCAAACACATCCAGTTTGTCGGGCTGACGTATTGCACGCAACAGTTCGTCGCGTTCCGTCACGTTGAGCTGTTCATGCGACTGCAATGCCTGCAACGGCGAAAAACCGGAGGCCGCAAGGGTTGCGGCGGGGTTTTTCACCCCCTGTTCAGCCAGCCAAGTGGTGGCGCTGCCCGTATCGGGTGCAGTGAGCGCGAAGGAAAGGCAACGGCTACGTATCGTCGGCAGCAACTGTTGCGGCTTATGCGATATCAGGATGAACAGCAATCCTGGCGGGGGCTCCTCAAGATTTTTCAGCAGTGCGTTAGCCGCATTGGCGTTCATGGTTTCAGCTGGGTGTATCACAATCACGCGTCTGCCACCTTGATGTGCCGACATACCAAAAAAGTCCGCCAGGCCGCGCACCTGGTCGACTGAAATCTGTTTGCTGGGCTTTTTTCCGGTCACAGATTTAATATCATCGCTGTCTTCGTTTTCCAGACTCATCGAATCCGGTTGCAGCAGACGATAGTCGGGGTGTGTTCCCTGTTCAAACCAGTGACAAGCCGGACATTTTCCGCAGGCAAATCCATCTTCGTCCGGATGCTGGCAAAGCAGACTGTTGGCATAGCTGAATGCCAGGTCCAATTTGCCGATGCCTATGTTGCCTTTAAACAACAGTCCATGTACCGGGCGCTTAGCTAACTCCCGCAAGCGCTTCCAGTCACTTTCCTGCCAAGGAAATAAATATTTCATATCATATATTTGAAATAATATTCTCAAGTTGCTTCTTGACTGAATTCAGAGGCTGAGCGGCATCGATCACAGTATATCGCTGCGGATTCTCTGCGACCCTCCGGTGATAGCCGGCTCGCACCCGTTCGAAAAAATCCGTGTGTTCTTGCTCGAAGCGGTCCAGCGTAGCATTGCCAGCCAACCGATGCCGGGCAACTTCGACCGGCACGTCGAAAAACAGGGTCAAATCGGGTTGCAGATCGGCATGCACCCATTGTTCGAGTTGGCCCAGCTTCTCCCAATTCAGCCCCCTGCCAGCGCCCTGATAGGCAAAACTTGCATCGCTGAAACGATCTGAAACCACCCACTTGCCCTCATGCAAGGCAGGCCTGATGACTTGCTCGATATGCTCCAGTCTCGCCGCAAACATCAGCAATGCCTCGGTGCCGATACACATGGGCCGGGTCAATAAAATCTCGCGCAATTGTTCGCCCAACGGCGTACCCCCGGGTTCACGGGTGACCACCACAACGGCTCCGCGCTGGCGCAACGCAGCGGCAAACCACTCCAGATGAGTGCTCTTACCCGCCCCATCCATCCCTTCAAAAGTGATGAACTTGCTCATTTCTGATACCGGTTGACCGCTCGGTTATGTGCGTTCAGATTGCTGGAAAAATATGAACTGCCATCACCGCGCGCCACGAAGTATATCGCATCGGTTTGCGCCGGATGCAAAGCCGCTTGTAGCGCAGCCACGCCCGGCAGGGCTACAGGCGTAGGTGGCAATCCGCGTCGCCTGTAGGTGTTGTAGGGAGTATCAGTTAACAAATCGCGCCTGCGCAGGTTGCCATCGAATCTTTCACCCATGCCGTAGATCACGGTCGGATCTGTTTGCAGTAACATGTTTTTCCGTAAACGGTTCACGAATACTCCTGCAATCATGCTGCGGTCACTTGCGGTACCTGTCTCTTTTTCGATTATCGAAGCCAGTATCAGAGCCTGGTAGGGTGTGCGCAGCGGTAGATTGTCCGCTCGGGTCGCCCAAGCCTCATGGAGGCGCTGCTGCATGGTACGGTAAGCCATCTGAAGAATAGCCAGATCACTGCTGCCCGAGACAAAGATGTAGGTATCGGGGAAAAACAAACCTTCTGGATGATTTTCGCTTGCGCCTATACGTTGCAGGATTTCCGCATCCGATAAAGCTGCCGTGTCATGTGATATATATCGATTTAAATTCAATGCAATACGAAACTGTTTGAATGTCCAACCTTCGATAACACTGATCTTTCTCTGGCTGAACTCACCTCTTGTTATGATTTGCAACAAGCGCAACGGCGAGACCGGAAGTTTCAACTCATAGTTACCTGCCTTGAGCTGCATCGTTTTTCCGGACACTCTGGCAAGCAGCACAAACGGCCATTCCTGATCCAGCATACCAAGTTGCTGCATTTGCCGGGCGCTGCTTTTCAAGCTGCTGCCCGGTTTCAAATCGAACTCAAATGGTGTGGCAGGCAACGGCAGCGGCTGATATGCATAATATCCCAGTCCGGCTGATGCAAGCAGCGCGAGTAATATCACTATCGTGAATATCCATTTCATGGCTGATTATATGTCCCTATGGCGCTACAGGCATGAAAAGGCGACTGTCTTGGCAGAAAGCTGAAAATGCAATCCGTAGTGTAATTTCGATTCATGCGTCTGCACCATCAAGCCCTTTGCGTATCCGCATCGCAACTGGAAAGTCGCTCCAGTGCTTTTGTTCCAGTTCTGAGAGCGGCCACAACACCATGAGACTGTTGACCAGGAACAGTTCGTCGGCTTGCAGCACTTCCTCAAGACTGACATCACGCACGTGCAGCGGCATTTCATTTTGTTTTGCCCAGGCAATCACCCGGTCACGCTGTACTCCTGCAACGCCGCAGCGCGACAGATCCGGCGTGACCAGCTTACCCCGCGTAACCAAAAACAAATTGCTTCGGGTACCCCCTATGACATTTCCCGGAACGTCCATCAACAGACCTTCTGCGATTTCCTCATCGTCCCATTCGCTTGCTGCCAGCACATTTTCCAAACGGTTCAAATGTTTGACTCCCGCCAGACGAGGCTGGTGGGCCAGGCGTAGCTGACACATACGCACCCGGACCCCTTTGGAAACGCGATCTGCAGGGTATACCGGCAATGGAGAAACATCCCACATTCGCGTCGATTCTGTCGTACCTGAAGGTGCGTAGCCACGAATACTGACACCCCGAGTGACGATCAGTTTCATCACCGCATCAGGATAACGCTTGAGCATGTCGTCCAGTTCGGTTGAAAGCAATTCGAAATCAGGGCAGGGTATGTCCAGTTTTGCGCAATCGTATTTGATTTTGTTGTAATGCAGCGGCCAGTGCAATGCTTGGCCGCTTGAAGCACGAATGGTACGGAACACGCCATCGCCGTAGAGCAGTCCGCGATCTCGGATACTGATCAGATTGTCGTGCATTCCGTTGACCAGCATACGGGGTGAAGGTTATATCTTGCGGAACACCAGCGTTCCGTTGGTCCCGCCAAACCCGAAATTATTGTTTACCGCCACATCGATCCTCATGTCGCGCGCGGTATTCGCGCAATAATCCAGGTCACACTCCGGGTCCTGCTCGAAAATATTGATGGTAGGCGGAGAGACCTGATGGTGTATCGCCAGCGCGCAAAATACCGACTCGACGCCGCCTGCACCGCCCAGCAAGTGGCCCGTCATCGACTTGGTGGAATTCACCACCAGTTTGGCAGCATGGTCGCCAAACGCGAGTTTGATCGCGTCGGTCTCATTCTTGTCACCCATGGGTGTGGAAGTGCCGTGCGCATTCACGTACTGCACGTCCTGCGGGTTCAGACCGGCATTGCGTAACGCGTTCAACATGCTGCGCTTGGGACCGTCGGTGTTCGGCGAAGTGATATGGTAGGCATCGCCGCTCATACCGTAACCGGTCAGTTCGGCGTATATCTTTGCCCCGCGTGCCTTGGCGTGCTCGTATTCTTCCAGCACCATCACACCGGCACCCTCACCCATCACGAAACCGTCCCGGTCCTTGTCCCAGGGACGGCTGGCCGTGGTCGGATCATCGTTGCGCGTACTGAGCGCGCGCGCGGAAGAAAAACCGCCAACCGCCAACGCACTTATCGTGGATTCGGCCCCCCCGGCGATCATCACGTCGGCATCGCCGTATTCAATGATGCGTGCCGACTCGCCGATACAGTGGGTGCCTGTGGTACAGGCAGATACCATGGCCAGATTCGGACCTTTCAGCCCGTACATCACGGAAAGATTGCCGGATATCATGTTGATGATGGTGCCTGGAATGAAGAATGGAGATATCTTCTTCGGTCCGGCTGCGACATAGTCGTTATGCGTGTCTTCTATCATGGGCAACCCGCCGATACCGGACCCGATATTCACGCCGATGTGTTCCGCATTCTGCTCGGTTACTTCCAGGCCGGAATCCTTGAATGCTTCCATACCGGCTACCAGGCCAAGGTGGATAAAGCGATCCATACGGCGGGCATCCTTGGCGGACAGGAATTGCGTAACATCGAAATCTTTCACTTCGCCGGCGATTTGTGCCGCCATCGCACCGGCATCGAAACGGGAGATGCGGGAAATACCCGATTTTCCTGCGACGATATTCTGCCAGACCGCGGGAATCCCTATCCCGACCGGAGAGATGATCCCCAATCCGGTGATGACAACTCTACGTTTAGACAAATTTACTCCGCCAGGCAATTAGGGGTGTGAAAAGGATTGGGATCGGCGAACAGGGATGAAGTATTTATTTTTGGTGCGCAAGAACGTAATCGATGGCTTGCTGTACGGTAGTGATCTTTTCCGCATCTTCGTCAGGAATGTCGCATTCGAACTCTTCTTCGAGGGCCATCACCAGTTCAACCGTATCCAGAGAGTCGGCGCCCAAATCGTTCACAAATGAAGATTCGTTCTTGACTTCAGATTCGTTTACGCCCAGTTGTTCGGCCACGATCTTTGTTACACGTTGTTCAATTGACATCTTTATTCTCCCACCAAGATTGAATTTCAAAAAAAAGCTGCGGCATTGTATCAAATTTGCCGGGATTTCCAAACTACTTGTATCGTGTGCTGCTGGGGGATTAAAGGGGATATGCCCGAGTTAATCGCCTACCGAGGCAAATTGTCAAACAGGGTGTCAGTCCGTCGCCTTGTCTTCCGCTGGTGCAGGAGATTGTTCATTCTGCGGTTGCTCATTCTGCGGTGCGATCTTGCGCTGCCGCTTTTCTTCCTGCTTCTTTTTCTTTGCGATTTCCTTCTGGCGCTTCTCGAAAGAGTAATTTGGTTTTGCCATTTGTTTTCCGATTCCGATGTGATTTTGGGTTGAGACGAACTATGATAACAGGTACATCGACATAGATATTGATTCAGTAGGCCGGATTGTCAGGGACGGTCTGCTAGAATGCCGCGAATTGGCTTTTGAAATCAAGTTCGTTTTACCGAACCATGACTATAGTCGCAGTTTTCAATCAGAAGGGCGGAGTTGGAAAAACCACCACGGTGCTGAATCTGGCTGCGGCCCTGGCTAGACGCGGGCGCAAACCGATCGGCATCGACCTGGATCCACAGGGACAATTCAGCGCCATCACCGGGATCACCGCGCATAACAGCGACGACAGCATATACAGTCTGTTCCAACGCAATCGCCCCCTGATCGAACTGATGCGCGATTCGCCCAGCGGGGTCAATGTTATCCCTTCGCATGCCGAATTATCCAAGGTGGACGCCCTGCACGGCAAGGGATACAACGCCATCAACAAGCTGAATGCCAGTCTGCTTGCCGAGAAGTCCCGTTTCGGTGACACACCATGGATAATCGATTGCAGTCCGCTGGTCGGCGTCCTTTCCCTGAATGCGATCTTTGCCTGCGATGCGGTCATCGTTCCGATCTCGGCAGATTATTTGTCCATGAACGGTGCATTCCAGATCGTAAAGACACTCAAGGCGCTTGAACAAGTCCTGAAGCGGAGAGTCAAGCGCCGCTTCCTGCTTACCCGCTTTGACTCGCGGCGAAGTATGGCAAAGATAATTCTGGGAATGGCGCAGGCCGAGTTCGGAGCGGATGTATGCCAGACCATCATCTCAGAAAACGTCAGCTTGGCAGAAAGTCCTTCTTTTCACAAAACGATCTTCGAACATGCCCCCGGCAGCCGGGGAGCGCAGGATTATGATGCCCTGCTGGATGAGTTCGTGGCCGACGGATTCATCGAATAGCGTGTGAATTGTCGCGGCACGGTCAGCTATGCTTGGTGATCAAAGACAGTAAATCTTCGATATCCGCCGATTGGCTAGGCACTTTGTAAGAATTGATCGTTTCACAACGGGTGATTTCACAATCACGATACATCTGGCGGAGTTTACGTTCTGCGTCAGGCAGGTCTTTCCCCTGTATCAATACGCAATCCACCTTTTGTCCATCGCGGGTCTGCAAAGCGAATTCAAATTTCAGCATTACATCCCCCTTCAAAATTTCGTGCTCAGCAGCATGCACCAGGTTCTGCTTATTCCATATACATCCCACCGTTCACGTGCAGAGTCACACCGGTGATATATGCTGCGCCAGGTCCGGCCAGGAAGGCCACTGCAGATGCGATATCCGCAGGTTGGCCGAGTCGTTTCAGCGGCACATGCTCGATCAGCTTGGCCTGTTGTTCTTCACCCAAAGCATGCGTCATGTCGGTGGCGATGAATCCCGGAGCGACACAGTTCACGGTGATGTTTCGGCTGCCGATTTCTTGTGCGAGAGATTTGGTAAAGCCAACCATGCCGGCCTTGGAAGCCGCATAATTGGCCTGCCCGGCGTTGCCCATACTGCCCACCACCGAAGAGATACTGATGATGCGTCCGCCCCTGGCCTTCATCATCGCGCGCAGTACGGCGCGACTAAGCCGGAACACCGATTTGAGATTGGTCGCCAGCACATCGTCCCATTCTTCGTCGCTCATGCGTGCCAGCAGATTGTCGCGGGTGATGCCGGCGTTGTTCACCAGTATCGAGATTTCACCGAATTGCTTGCGCAGCTCGGCCAGCACGTGTTCGGTTTGCGCGACATCATTGACGTTCAACACCATGCCCGCGCCATTGATGCCTGCCGCGGCCAGATAAGCGCCGATCGCCTGCGCGCCCTTTTCGCTGGTGGCCGTTCCGATCACGGTCGCCCCCTGTTTGCCCAGTTCCCGCGCGATAGCTTGGCCAATGCCGCGACTGGCACCGGTAACCAATGCGACCTGTCCTTGTAATGTCATAACGCGAATTCTCCTTAGATCAATAGAGTCGATGCCAGCGCCAGTGCGGGGCCGTCGTTGATGGCCAATGCCTGCTGATCGACAGCGATACGTTTATTCAATCCCGCCAGCACCTTGCCGGGCGCACATTCGGCATTGAGGGTGACACCCTGTTTGCCGAATTCCAGCACGGTCTCCACCCAGCGGACCGGCGAGTACAACTGGCGCACCAGCGCATCCTTGATCGCGGCACCATCCGTATAACTCTTCACATCGGCATTTTGCAGCACCGGAATCGCCGGGGCCTGCACCACCACCTTGCCGAGATAGTCGCGCAATTGTTCCGCCGCGCCCTTTAACAAGCTGCAATGCGACGGTACACTCATCGGCAACATGATCGCTCGCTTTGCCCCCCTGGCTTTGGCCAGTTCCATGCCACGTTCGACCGCAGCGCGATTACCGGCAATCACCACCTGCCCGGGTGAATTGTAATTGACCGCTTCCAGCACATCCCCTTGCGCGCCTTCCACGCATACGGCACGTACCGCATCGTCATCCAGACCGAGGATGGCGGCGATGCCGCCCACCCCTTCCGGCACCGCCTGCTGCATGCATTGTGCACGGTAACGCACCAGCGGCAGCGCATCCGCGAAACTCAACGCTCCGGCGGCAACCAGCGCGGTATATTCGCCTAGGCTGTGCCCCGCCATGATGAACGGAGCGGCCCCTTTTTGCATCTGCCAGGCACGGTACACGGCCACGCCTGCGGTCAGCATAAGCGGTTGGGTGTTCACGGTGGCATTCAGGTCGGCGTCGCTGCCTTCCAATGCCAGTTGCCACAGATCCTGCTGCAGAATATCGGATGCTTCGGCAAAGGTATTGCGTACCGCCGGATAGTCCGCGTAACCGTTCATCATGCCGCGCGATTGGGAACCCTGGCCGGGAAATACGAAAGCGAATTTAGTCATGTCGAATAGCTACCATTTGATCAAAACGGCACCCCAGGTAAACCCGCCACCCACGGCCTCCAATAAGATGTTCTGTCCCGGTTTGATGCGGCCGTCGCGCACTGCGGTATCCAGCGCGAGAGGAATCGAGGCTGCCGACGTGTTGCCGTGCGTGGCAACAGTGACGATCACGTTATCCATACTCAAGCCAAGCTTCCTGGCGGTGGCTTCCATGATGCGTATGTTGGCCTGATGCGGTACCAGCCAATCGATATCGGCTCCGCGCATGTGATTTTCTTCCAGCACTTCCTCAACCACTTCGCTCAGCACTTTGACCGCGAACTTGAATACCGCCTGACCTTCCATCTTGATGAATGGATCGCCGTGCACGGCTCCGTTGCGCACATTACCCTCAACTTTCAACATGCCGCGATGGCTGCCATCGGCATGCAGTTTGCTGGCAATGACGCCGGGTGTATCCGATGCGCGCAAAATCACCGCACCGGCTCCGTCGCCGAACAATACACAGGTGGTGCGATCTTTCCAGTCCAGCATGCGCGACAGCACCTCCGCACCGACCACCAACGCGGTCTTCGCTTGGTCGCTGCGCACGTACAGATCGGCGATATTCATCGCGTAGACGAATCCGCCGCATACCGCCTGCATGTCGAATGCCGCACCGCGGCTTCTGATGCCCAGCTTGTCCTGCAGGATGCAGGCCGTGCTGGGGAAGATCTGATCGGGTGAAGTGGTTGCAACGATCACCAGATCGATCTCGTCCGCACTGATGCCGGCTGATTCGATCGCCCGCAGACTGGCCTGCAATGCAAGATCACTGGTGAACTCATGCTCTGCCGCGAAATGCCGCTCGACGATGCCGCTGCGTGACACGATCCAGTCGTGCGTGGTATCGACGATCTTTTCAAGATCGTAATTGGTCAGCACCCTGGCTGGAAGGTAACTTCCGGTTCCGATGACCCTTGAATATTTTTGGGAGTTCATCAGGAAGCCTCCAATGCTTTTTGTTGATTCGAATGATGCCATTTTTCAATGTGCTCGCTGATGTGCTGCAACATCCCGCCGCGGGCCTCTTCGGCGGCGCGTTCGATGGCGCAGCGGTAGGCGAATACATCGGCCGAGCCGTGGCTCTTCACCACGATACCCTTCAATCCCAGCAGGCTCGCGCCATTGTAACGTCGATGATCCACCCTGCGCTTGAATGCTTTGAGTACCGGCAGTGCGACCACAGCGGCCAGCTTGCAAAGCAGGTTCCGGCCAAATTCCTCGCGCAGGAAACCGCCCAACATCTGCGCCAGCCCTTCGGTGGTTTTCAATGCCACGTTGCCGACGAAACCATCGCACACCACCACATCGGTGGTTCCCTTGAAGATATCGGTACCTTCGACGTTGCCGAAGAAATTCAGGTCGCTGGCGCGCAGCAGCTCACCGGCCTGCTTGACCACTTCATTGCCCTTGATTTCTTCGCTGCCGATATTCAACAACCCGATGCTGGGATTGGGTTTTTGCTCCAGCGCGGTAACCAGCGTCGATCCCATCAAGGCGAACTGCAGCAGATGTTCGGCATTGCAATCCGTATTTGCGCCCAGATCGAGCATGCAGACCTGGCCATTCCTGGTCGGCAGATAGGATGCGATCGCGGGACGATCGATACCAGGGATGGTTTTCAGCACATAACGCGCCGTCGCCATCAGCGCCCCGGTGTTGCCGGCACTGACACAGGCCATCGCTTCACCGCTCTTGACCAGATTGATACTGACGCGCATCGAGGAATCCTTTTTGCCGCGCAATGCGGATTGCGGCTGCTCTTCCATACCCACCACTTCGCTGGCAGGATGTATCCGCAAATGCATGCCTTGCTGCACCCCCAGTGCGCGCAGCGCAGTTTCAATGGCGTCAGGGATACCGACCAGGATGATGGTATCGTTTGGAAATTGCTTCAGGTACTCAACTGCAGCGGGGATGGTGACCGTCGTGCCGTGGTCGCCTCCCATCGCATCTATAGCTAATGTGACATCCACTAAACGATCCTTGGCAAGGCTAACAGAAAAGAAAACGCAGCCGATCGTTGCTGATCGGCTGCGTTACTTGATGAATTACTCGCCCTTGGTTTTGACGACCTTCTTGCCGCGGTAAAAGCCGGTCGGGCTGATATGGTGGCGCAAATGTGTCTCGCCCGTGGTTGGCTCGATCGCTGTCGCCGGGCTGGTCAAAAAATCATGGGCGCGATGCATGCCACGCTTGGATGGGGACTTCTTATTCTGCTGAACTGCCATGTTGACTACTCCTAAAAAACTGATTAATTACGCTTCATTTTCGCCAGTACCGCGAAAGGATTAATTGCCATCCTTTCAGGGTTCTCGCCATCTGCCGCCTGACAAGCGCCCGACTCATGTTTGGGTGCGATTGGCAGACTTAACAAAATCTCGTCCTCCAGCAAATCCAGCACATTCATATGCGCATCTGCCAGTATGCTATCGAATTCCTCTTCCTCGCCGCCTTCACCGGCATCGTCCAGCGCATCCAGGCTAGCCTGGTCGCGCAACAACAGCCGCGTATCGAGCAACACCGGATAATCCAGCTTGCCCAGGCAGCGTTGGCAACGCAAACGGCATACACTCACCGCGTCCACATCCAGGAAACTATTGCCCTGCACGTCCACACCACCCTGCACTTTGTAGCTCAATATACCCTGCGGACTTTCCAGCATTTCCAGCAAACGCGGCAACTCGTTCAACGGCAAATCTCCGCTCAATACCCGACCGTTTCTGGCAAAATCCTGGCTGTCGATTAAAGGTCGTGCGTACATGAGGCGCGCATGATATATTTTTCGCCGCTTCCTGTCAAAAATCCTAAGGAATATCTTTGAATTCTCAGTTGCTTGTCCTCGCTTCCAGCTCGGTTTATCGTAGCGATCTGCTCAAACGCCTGAAACTCCCCTTTCAAGTCAAGTCGCCAAATGTTGATGAAACCCCGCTGCTGCATGAATCTGCCCGTGATACGTCATCCCGTCTGGCGCAGGAAAAGGCCCGCGCAGTGGCCGATACCTTCCCTGACGCGCTGATCATCGGCTCCGACCAGGTCGCGCTGCTGGAGGGCCGGCAACTCGGCAAACCGCTCACTCACGACAATGCAGTCAATCAGCTGCGTGCGATGCGCGGCAAAACCACGCATTTCTATACTGCCCTGACCCTGCTGAACAGCAAAACCGGCAATCTGCAAACCAAAGTGGCAGAGAATCTCGTCACGATGCATGACTTAAGCGATACGGAGATCGAGAACTACCTGCTGAAAGAACAACCCTATCACTGTGCCGGCAGTGCCAAATCGGAAGGCTTGGGCATCGCGCTGATCAGCCGAATGAGCGGCGACGACCCGAATGCGTTGATCGGACTGCCGCTGATCCTGTTGGTTGAAATGCTGCGCCGCGAAGATGTGCGCTTGTTCTGAGCATGGCTACTGATCCCGGCATCCTGTATTTGATCCCCTGCACTTTGGGCGACACTGCCGCCGAACAGGTGTTGCCGCAGCACGTAATCGGCGTGGCGCGCAGGTTGCAGCATTTCGTGGTCGAACAAGCCAAGACCGCGCGACAATTCCTTTCGGCACTGAAACCTGAACAGCCGATACAATCCATGCACTTTGCCACACTGAACGAACACACCGCTGCCGGCGAGCTGGCCGAACTGCTCGCCCCGTTGCTGGCTGGGCACGATGTCGGCATCATTTCCGAAGCCGGGTGTCCCGGCATTGCCGATCCGGGTGCGCTGCTGGTCAATCTGGCACATCGCAACGGCATCCGTGTCGTGCCATTGGTAGGCCCGTCATCGATATTGCTGGCCTTGATGGCATCCGGCCTGAATGGCCAGTGCTTCGCCTTTCATGGTTACCTGCCGATTGCAGAAGCAGACAGAAGCAATGCGATCGCATCGCTCGAAGCTGAGTCCATCAGGCGAAATCAAACCCAGCTGTTCATCGAAACCCCTTACCGCAACGACAGGATGTTCAGCGCCCTGCTCGCGCAGTGCCGTCCGGAAACACAACTTTGCGTCGCAACCGACATCACCCTGCCCGGCGAACAGATCCAGACCCGTTCCATCGGGGGCTGGAAAACCCGCCCGGCGCCCCAACTCAACAAGCGCCCCAGTCTGTTCTTGCTACTGGGCAAATGCTGATTTAGTTGCCCAGTTGGTCGCTTTCTGGTATTAAAGCGGACTTTATTTTTTATTTATCCCGTTGGAGGAATGTAATGCCGGTACAGCCCCATAAACCTGTCTCCCCCTATAAAGCCAAGAAGGGCGAGGCATACATGAACCCCAAACAGCTTGACCATTTCCGCCAGATCATGAATGAAATCAAGGCCGGACTGGGCAAGGATATCGATCGCACCGTGCACACCATGCAGGACGAAGCGACCGTGTTCGCCGATCCGAACGACCGGGCTACCCAGGAATCCGACATGGGCCTGGAATTGCGCAACCGCGATCGCGAACGGAAACTGATAAAGAAGATCAATGAGATGCTCGCCAAGATCGATGCAGGTGAATACGGTTACTGCGATAACTGCGGTGTCGAGATCGGCTTGAACCGGCTCGAAGCAAGACCTACTGCCACACTATGTATCGACTGCAAGACGCTGGATGAGATCAGGGAAAGACAAGTAGCCAAGTAGTCGTTGATCGGGCACAAAACAAAAAAGCCCCGCCGATTCGGCGGGGCTTTTTTATGGTACCAGCTGATTATTCGCCGGCAGGAGCTGCTTCCGGCGCAGACAGCAGTGCTTTCATGCTCAGCTTCATGCGTCCCTTGTCGTCCACTTCCAGCACCTTGACGCGCACGATCTGGCCTTCCTTGAGATGGTCTGACACGTTGGCAACACGTTCGTGAGCGATCTGCGAAATATGCAACAGGCCATCTTTGCCCGGCAACACGTTCACCAATGCGCCGAAGTCCAGCAACTTGACCACCGGACCCTCATAGATCTTGCCCACTTCCACGTCAGCCACGATGTCCTCGATGCGTTTCCTGGCCAATTCACCGGCTTCGCCGCTTACGCAGGAAATGGTGATGTTGCCGGTGTCATCGATATCAATGGTCGTGCCGGTTTCTTCGGTCAAGGCACGAATCACCGCGCCACCCTTGCCGATCACGTCGCGGATCTTTTCCGGATTGATCTTCATCTTGATCATGCGCGGGGCGAATTCGGATACTTCGGTACGCGCATTCGGCATGGATTGCTTCATCAAAGCAAGGATGTGCAAACGTCCTTCGCGGGCCTGGACCAGCGCGGCCTGCATGATGTCGCGGGTGATACCGTTGATCTTGATGTCCATCTGCAATGCGGTGACACCGGCTTCGGTACCCGCCACCTTGAAGTCCATATCGCCCAGGTGATCTTCGTCGCCGAGGATATCGGTCAGCACCGCAAAACGGTTACCTTCCTTGATCAGACCC
>JBBRDZ010000036.1:0-19596 GCA_038203435.1 Burkholderiales bacterium | reverse complement strand
CCTTTGGCAGGACTTTTTGTTGTGTTCGATCAGCTTGACGTCGTTGTCTCGCGCCAGCGCCTTGGCCAAACGGCAGCCGATATTGCCGCCACCGACGATGACGAGAACAAAATCATGTCGGCATTGCTGGCCAAACAGGGCGGTGCGCGCAAGGTGATCTCGCTGATCAATCGCAGCGCTTACGTCGGGCTGGTGCAGGGCGGAAACATAGACATCGCGTTGTCGCCGGCCCACGTTACCATTGGTTCACTGCTGGCGTACGTGCGGCAGGGCGATGTCGCGGCAGTCCATTCGTTGCGGCGCGGGGCGGCGGAAGCGCTTGAATTGGTTGCGCATGGGGATCGCCAGTCATCGCGTGTGGTGGGACGGCGCATCGATGAGATCGATCTGCCCAAGGGCGCGACCATAGGCGCGCTGGTGCGCGGTGACGAGGTCATCATGGGTCACCACGACGTGGTCATCGAGGCCGATGACCACGTCATTGTGTTCGTGGTCAACAAGGCGATGGTGCATAAGGTCGAAAAACTGTTCCAGGTCAGTATCGGGTTCTTCTGATGCAGCGCACCTTGACGGTCATCCATTCGCTGGGCCTGATGCTGATCGTGTTCAGTGTCGCCTATCTGATCCCCCTGCTCGGCTCTTTGATCTACGACGATGGCACACTGTTTGACTTTCTGCTGGCGATGGTCTGGACCGCGTCGATAGGATTCCTGATGTGGCTGCTGACCCGCGACTACAAGGGGGAGCTGTCGATCCGGCATGGCTATCTGCTGGTGGTGGCGATGTGGACTGCGATGCCCGCCGTGGCAACGATCCCTTTGCTGCTGGTGATCGATGGATTGTCGTTCACCGATGCGTATTTCGAAACCATGTCCGCAATGACCACGACCGGTGCAACGGTGCTGACCGGGCTGGATATTCTGCCCCCCGCCATCAACATCTGGCGATGTGAATTGCAATGGCTGGGCGGCATGGGCATCATCGTGCTGGCAGTGGCGATCCTGCCCCTGCTCGGCATTGGCGGGCGGCAACTGTTCAAGGCGGAAACCCCGGGGCCGATGAAAGAAAACGCGCTAACGCCACGCATCGCAGAGACCGCGCGCAATCTGTGGATCGTATACCTGACCATCACCCTGGCCTGTATCGCCGCCTTGAAATGGGCCGGCATGGGCTGGCTGGACGCGGTTTGTCATGCGTTTTCGGCGATGGGACTGGGCGGATTTTCCACTCATGATCTGAGCATCGGCTATTTCAATTCGCCATTGATCGAATTCGTGATGATGGTGTTCATGCTGTTCGCGGTGGTCAATTTCTCGACGCACTTTTTGGCGTGGCGCAGCAAATCGCTCAGATCCTACGCGAGGGATGCTGAAGCAGTGTCCTCGCTGGCGCTGATCCTGGGCAGTTGTCTGGGTATCGCGTTGTTTCTCTGGTGGCAGAACATCTATGCCGATTTCTGGGTCGCGTTACGCCATGCCAGTTTCAATGTGATTTCCATCGCGACCAGCTCGGGATATGCCAGCGTGGATTATGCGCAGTGGCCGATATTCGCGCCGCTATGGATGATGTTCCTGACCGCGATTGCCGCCAGCTCCGGGTCGACCGGGGGCGGCATCAAAATGGTCCGTACCCTGGTGCTGGTGAAACAGGCGGGACGCGAATTCGTCAGGTTGTTGCACCCGGCGGCGATGAATCCGATGAAAATAGGCGGGCAGGTGGTTGCCAACAACATCGCCTTCGCGGTGCTGGGATTCATCTTTCTGTATTTCATGACGGTGGTCACGCTCACCTTTGTGTTGCTGATCAGCGGCATGGATTTCATCTCGGCATTCACCGCCGTGCTGGCCTCGGTCAATAATTGCGGCCCGGGATTGGGCAGTGTCGGGCCTGCCAGCAATTATGCCGCGCTGACGGATTTTCAGACCTGGGTATGCACGACAGCCATGCTGGTTGGTCGGCTGGAAATCTTCACTGTGCTGATTCTGTTCACGCCGCATTTCTGGCGCCGCTAAAATCGCCATGACAGCGGTGTCCAGATACGTTAGCATTGCCGCCTGAGGCGTCATAACAAGAATTGAGTACATCAGTGCCAATGCAAAAGGGAGCAAGATGAGCGAAGACTTGCCGTTGTCAGGGGTAAAGGTATTGTTGATCGACGACAGCAATACCATCAGGCGCAGCGGCGAGATATTCTTGTCGCAGGCAGGATGTCAGGTCATCCTTGCAGAGGACGGGTTCGACGGTTTGGCCAAAGTCGTCGACAACCAGCCGGATGTCATATTCGTGGATGTGATGATGCCGCGCCTGGACGGTTATCAGACCTGCGCACTCATAAAAAAACATCAGCACTTCAGGAATACCCCCGTGATTATGTTGACCAGCAAAGATACGCTGTTCGATCGCGCGCGCGGAAAACTTGTCGGTGCCGACCAGTATCTGCTCAAACCATTCAACAAAAAAAGCCTGATAGAAGCGGTAATCATGCATACCCAAGAGAACAAGGAAGTGGATTATGGGCATTAAGAGAATACTGGTCGTGGACGATTCGGCAACCGAACGCCACTTTATCGGTGAGATATTGAGCAAAAAGGGGTTTGAGGTTTCGTTTGCCGAGGATGGTGAAAAAGGGGTGGCGTTGGCCAAGAGCAGCAAGCCGGATCTGATTATCATGGATGTAGTGATGCCGGGGATGAATGGTTTTCAGGCGACCAGGGCGATCGCCAATGACCAGGATACACGCCATATCCCGGTGATCATATGTACCACCAAAGGTCAGGAGACCGACAAGGTCTGGGGAGTGCGCCAGGGCGCCAAGGATTATGTGGTCAAACCGATAACCGAAGCCGACCTGCTGAGCAAGATTGCTGCACTGGGTTGAGTGACATCAAGCGCATGGAAACCTTTGATAATCCGGATCTGATGACAACCGACACGCATGGCCTCCCTCCTTCATTCGTTGCCTTAGTTGACCTGCTGTTGGCACGTTACGCGCGCTTAGCTGAGGCGGGGATATGTGTTGTGTTGGACAGGTCGGGTCTTTGCCTGGTCTTGAAGCGGATGGGCTGCCCCGGCTATTGGCCATGCCCGCATAACGCGATTCACGATTCAATAGAGGCCTGATCAATGTCAAAACGGCTCAACCTTCGTGAATTCCAGCAAAACCTGATCGACCGCCTGCAAGCCAAGGATGTGTCTGAAGCGCGGGTTTCCACGCTGGGCGTGCAGATTGCCGGTCGAAACTGGCTGGTCGACCTGGCGGACATCGGCGAGGTATTACCGTTGCCGCAATTGACCGTCGTGCCGTTCACCAAGCCGTGGTTCCGCGGTGTTGCGAATGTGCGGGGTAATCTGTACAGCGTCGCCGATATGGCAAGCTTTGAACATCTCGGCAACGCATCCGGAGATAACGATAACCGGGTGCTGCTGGTCGCGGAACGGTATGCCTTCAATGCGGCGCTGCTGGTCGATCGCGTGGTGGGATTGCGTGATGCGCGGAACTGGCAGCAAAGCGGCGTTGACGGCCAGTTCGAGTATCAGGATGAGCAGGGCGCACCCTGGCACAAGCTCGATGTGCCGGGGATGCTGCAGCAGGCGGAATTTTTGCAGATCGGCATATAGCAATTCGGCTTTTTCAAGATTGCCCCATGGGGAGAGGAACGACATGGCTTCAAAACTGACATTACCCAAATCCAGGCTGAAAATATTTGGCGTGGCCGCTGCAATATTCTTCGTGTTGACCGCGCTGGGTGCCTATATCAGCAATCGCGAAGAGAGCAACAGCGTGCGTTATGTGGGGCAGTCCAGTCAGTTGATGATGTTGACCCAGCGGCTGGCCAAGGATGCCCAACAAGCATTGTCCGGCAATTCGGTTGCCTTCGATGCCTTGGAAGAAAGCAGGGCGAGTATGACAAAGATCCTGAACCGCCTGGACAAGGGCGAAGGGGATTTGCCCGCGAGTAAAGGTGCGGCGCGTGCCGTACTGGACAGGTTCATCAGCAAATCCAACAAGACCCTGCAGGATGCGAAAACCTTGCAGGAAGGCCGTTCCGGTTTGGTGACACTGGGTGTGACCGTCACCACGATCGATGCAGTGACCGCCGAATTGCGCGGGCTGACAGAGAAGATGTCCAATACCTATGGCGGCGTCCAAAAAGAGCAGGTGACGCGTTTTGCGCTGGAGACGGAACGCATCGGTAAAGATGCGGGCGCGCTGTTGGGCCTGGAAGTCACGGTCGATCAAGTGGCCAGGCTCGGTGCCGATACCATTTCCGCGGAAGACAGCCTGGCTGCGCTGCCGGCGGATGCGAATGCGGTGCGCGTCAGGGAGTTGTTTGAAACCACCCGCAATAGTGTCGAGATACTGGTCTCCCAGGTCCGTAATCTGGTTGCGGCAAAAAGTGCAGCCAAGGCGATCGTGGATGATTCCGATTCATTGCTGCTGGAAGCGCAGCGTCTGGTTGATTCCTACCAGACGACTTCGCGAACCGCCACGGCAGCCACTTTGCTGTTCGGCTTGCTGCTGCTGCTGACACTGCTGCTGCTGGCCAGAGCCTATGTCAGCGATTCACGCCGCCGTGCCGAGGATGCGGCGCGTACCAACAGCCAGAACCAGAACGCGATATTGCGCCTGATGAATGAAATGGGCGACCTTGCCGACGGCGACCTGACGGTTCGCGCGACCGTCACTGAAGACGTTACCGGCGCGATCGCCGACTCGCTGAACTACACCACGGAAGAATTCCGCAAACTGGTGTCGCGGATCATCGCCGCAGTGGAGCAGATGGGGCACGCGACCAAGGATGCCGAGGATATTTCCAAGGGTTTGCTGGAAGCCACGCAAAAGCAGGCAAGCGAGATCAAGACGGCGGGCGAAGCGGTGGAGTTGATCACCAAATCCATCAAGGAAGTGGATTCCAGTGCGGCCCGCTCGGCCGAGGTGGCGCGCCGTACCCTGGCGGTAACCGAACAGGGTGCACAGGCGGTCCGCAATACCATCAGCGGCATGGACGGCATACGCGAGCAGATCCAGGACACGTCCAAGCGCATCAAGCGGCTCGGCGAAAGTTCTCAGGAGATCGGCGAGATCGTCGATCTGATCTCGGACATCACCGAGCAGACCAACGTGCTCGCATTGAATGCGGCGATCCAGGCGGCTTCTGCCGGTGAAGCGGGACGCGGGTTTTCGGTGGTCGCAGAAGAGGTTCAGCGTCTGGCGGAACGTTCCGGCGAGGCGACCAAGCAGATCGGTGCGCTGGTGAAAACCATCCAGGGCGACACCCATGATGCGGTCGCGGCGATGGAAAAGAGCACGCTGGGCGTGGTGGAAGGCGCCAAACTGTCGGACGTGGCGGGCCAATCGCTACGGGAAATCGAACAGGTATCGAATGAATTGGCGGCGCTGATCAACAGCATCTCGACCTCCACCCAGGTCCAGACCGATATGGCCAGTGAAGTGGCGAGCGTGATGCAAGACATACTGCAGATCACCGTGCAGACCACCGAAGGCACGCGCCTGACAGCCAATTCCATCGCGCAGTTGACCGGCCTTACGTCAGACTTGAGGGGTTCGGTAGCGGGTTTCAAATTGTAATATTCGGCCAAATCGTACATAACGAACCGCACATGACCAACAGCGCACAATTTGACCGCAACACACTGGCCGCAGTGAAACCCGGCATGGACAGCACGCTGGCCGAGATCAGTGCGCAGATGGAACTCTACCTGGGCGCACCCGCCGAGAACGAGCCCGCCCTGGGGGTGGCGCGCGCCGAGTTGCACCGTTTACTGGGCGTATTGAAGATGGTC
Source organism: Burkholderiales bacterium (assembly GCA_038203435.1). Classification (GTDB taxonomy): domain Bacteria; phylum Pseudomonadota; class Gammaproteobacteria; order Burkholderiales; family Gallionellaceae; genus Gallionella. The sequence goes on along the minus strand of JBBRDZ010000036.1, from coordinate 13,791 downwards.
GGGCTGGAAGGCACCGCGGTGGTCTGTGCCGAGCTGGAACTCACACTGAGCGAACTGGCCTCCAATCCCAAGCAGGTTTCCGTTCTGCACAAAGATGTGTTGCGCCGTGCCCTGTTCGGCATTACGCACTATCTGGACACCTTGACCGGCGGTGCGGATAACGCCGCGTTGCGGCTGTTTCCGCTATATCAGGAATTGCAGCAGTTGCGCGGTCTGGAGATGTCGTTCGAGCTGGATCTGTTCTACCCTAACCTGGAGGTGGAACTGCCGAGGCCGGTGTTGGGCCTGCCGATGCAGAGCGCCGATGCCGTCAAGATGTTGCGCGGTCAGTATCAGCAGGGTCTGCTGAAGTGGATGCGCCAGGATGACCCGGCCGCTGCGCTGCAGCAAATGCAGCAGGCGCTGGAGGGCGCGTTGCGCTGTACCCAGCAGGATGTCAGACGCGCATTCTGGTGGGTGGGATTCGGTTTGCTTGACTGCATGAGAATGGACGGGTTGCCGCCGGAATTGAATGTGCGCAAATTGCTCAGTCGCATCGACCAGCAATTGCGCGCAGTGGTCGAAGGGAGCTCGTCCGATCTCAATCCGGTCCTGAACGAGATGCTGTATGTGATCGGACAAAGTCACGCAGTCAGTGAACATGTCGAGGCGATCAAGCAGGTTTATTCGCTGGAACAGTACCTGCCGGAGCTTTCGGCGCTGACGCCCAGTGAAGTGGACCAGATGCTGCTTACCATGCGCGACCAATTGCGTGTCGCCGAAGACAGCTGGGAACTGTGCACGCAAGGTGATTCGGCGGCGTGCGAAAAGTTTGGCAAATACGCCGAACTGATCTCGCAGCAGAGCGACAAGCTTGACCGCGATGTGCTGCAGTATCTGGCCAAGCAGATCCATCTGTTGTCACAGTATGCAACCAACCCCGAGCACGCGCGACCCATCGCGATGGATATGGCGATGGCGTTGCTGTTGCTGGGCAGCGGTATCGAGAATTACCGGCGCATCGGCATCGGTTTCCAGGAGCAGGCGCGCATCCTGACTGAACGCATGCAGGCGGCGGTAAAGCAGCAACCGGAAGATATGGAACGCCTGAGCGAACTGGTTGAGCTACATTACCAGATGGAACAGCGCGGCGACGTGATGGGTCCGCTGGCCAGTGAAATGCTGGTGAATCTGCAGCATGTCGAACAGGGATTGAACGCCTTTTTCACCAGTGCCATCAAGCGGGAAGAACTGCCCGAGCTGTTGCGTTTGCTGAACCAGATACAGGGTGGTTTGCGCATCTCGTCGTTGAGCCATGCAGAACAGCTGCTCACGTCGATACAGAATCATGTGCGCCGCTTTGCTCAAAGTCAGGATGAGCTCAAGCCGGCGGAAAGGTATGCGCTGGCAGACGCGATGAGTGCGCTGGAAAACTACATGCAACACCTGACCCATGGTCAGGCGGGTGATGTTTCACGCCTGCAGGCAGCGCTGCTGGAAATGCGCAAGCTGGACCAGGCCCCTGAATTGGCCGCGACGGCCGCCGTCGAACCGGCAAAACAACCGACGGCATCGGGCATCCCGCCGCATGAGCCGGCGCGGATCGCACCGACTTTCGTCCCGGCTACGCTGCCGGATCTGCCGGAAACGCTGGACATCACCGCGCCCGAACAGCCGCTGGCCTTCGAATCGGTTGAGCCTATCGAGCTGCCGGCGACTGCTGTCCCGATACCGACCGGGCAGGTCGAGCAGCTTGTGGAATCCATTGAATTCACGCCGGTCGCGCCGCCCTCTGCGACGGCCGCGCCCGCACCAGCCGCGATCCCATCGTCCCAGCCGGCCGAACTGCCGGCATCGGCGGCGTCGGACGAAGAGCAGGAATTACTGGATATATTTCTTGAAGAAGCGCAAGAGGTTCTGGCTACCATACATGCCAATCTGGAGACCTGCCAATTGCATCCCGATAGCCACGAGCCGCTGGTGTCGATCAGGCGCGGTTTTCATACGCTGAAGGGCAGCGGGCGCATGGTCGGCTTGACCGATCTGGGCGAGGTGGCGTGGAGTGTCGAGCGTGCCATGAACAAATGGCTGGAAGACAACAAAACTGCCACGCCGGCCTTGCTCAACTTGATCGGAACAGCGATACAGTCGTTTATCGGCTGGGTGGAAATGCTCAGCAAACACGGCAAGGCGACGGTGCAGGCGGACGATTTGATCGCAGCCGCATTGCGGATCGAGAACGGCTCGGATGCAGAAGCGTCACCCGTCGCGTCTATCGGCGAGCCATCTGCTGCTGAGTCCGAGACAGCCGCAGTTGAAGAAACCTCACCTGAAGAAGCTGCGCCCGTAATGGAACAACCGGTAGACGTGGCTGGTGAGATGCCGTCACCTTCCCCAGCGTTGTTCAATATTGCCAGCAGTGAGCTGAAGCAAAATATCTCGGTATTGCACCAGCAATTTCAAGCGCTGCGCGCGGCATTACCACCGTCAGTGCAATATGATTTCATGCGTGCTGCTCATACCCTGGCCGGGGTGAGCCGCACCATCGGATTCGCCGCAGTGGTGGAGCTTGCTTCCGCGCTGGAAGGCTGGTTGCATGTGCGGCTGGAGAAGCCGTTCACACTGGGTGATGAACAATCGCAAATGCTGGAGCACGCGATCCTGGCCCTGGACGGGATGGTGGCAAGCATTTGCGCGCAGGAAGTGCCGCAGTCGCGCGGTGATCTGGTCAATCAACTGATGTCGGACAAGGATCAGCTGAGTGCGGCGTTCGAGATGCCGTTCAATGAATCCGATGCGGATTTGTCGCTAGACCTGATGTTTCCCCCGGAGCAAACAGCGCAGGCGGACTTCCCCCAGCAAAACGTTGCCGAAACAACGCAGTCGATTCCGCAGGACAGCAACGCAGAAATAGTGTTGGAATGGGGCAACGAAGAAGCAATCCGTGCTACGGAACCACCCTTGACCCCGGATGCATCGGCGTCAGCCGAACAACCGGCAGAACAGCCGCCGGTAGAACTGTACCCCGCAACTGAACAACCCCGAACTGCAGTGGAATTTCCGCCGATCGAGCCTGCCGTGCCGGCTGCGGAAACGCCCGGCGCAAGCTTGTTGCAACCAGTCATGCTGACCATCGCGAAGCAGAGCGAGGCATATGCCGACGCGGACAAGCCCAAGGTTTACGATGACCTGGACGAACAACTGCTGCCGGTATTCCTCGAGGAAGCCGACGATCTGTGCCCCAAGATCAGCGAGGGGCTGCGCGCATGGCGCGAACCGCCGCATGATGAACAGCAGGTACCATTGCTGAATCGGCTGCTGCATACCATGAAGGGCAGTTCACGCATGGTCGGTGCAATGCGTATCGGCGAGATCGCCCACGAGATGGAAGACCGGGTGCTGGCCGCGCCGCAGTTGCGCGATCAAGCAGGGTACTGGGATGCGCTGGAAAGCGATTTTGACCGCATACTGGCCTTGATCGAGGAATTGCGCGGTGGCAAACCGGCAGAAGAAGAAGCCAAGCCGGTGCCTGCTGCCGGACGACGCGCGACCGACCAGCCGGCGGGTGTCGAACGCCGGGCGGACCGGCGCGCGCTGGAACCGGGTGCCGAGCGTGCCGTGCTTGGCAATATGCTGCGTGTCCGATCCGATGTGGTGGATCGGCTGGTGAACGAGGCCGGAGAGATCAACGTGGCACGTTCGCGCATGGAAACCGAGATGCGTGTGCTGAAAGAAAGCCTGCTGGAATTGACGGCCAGTGTGATGCGCTTGCGCCAGCAGTTGCGCGAGGTGGAGATTCAGGCCGAAAGCCAGATGCAGGCGCGCGTATCACTGGCAAAAGACAATGCGGAGCATTTCGATCCGCTGGAATTCGACCGCTTCACCCGCCTGCAGGAACTGACGCGCTTCATGAACGAAAGCGTGCATGACGTGCAAACTGTGCAGCAGACGATGCTGAAGAATCTGGATGAGACCGCTGTGGTGATGCAGGCCCAGGGGCGGCTCAACAAAGAGTTGCAACAGGGGTTGATGAACGTGCGTATGGTTTCGTTCAACAGCATCACCGATCGCCTGTACCGCATCGTGCGGCAAACCGGCAAGGAGCTGAACAAGCGCGCCAACCTGGAGCTACAGGGCACCAACGTGGAACTGGACCGCAGCGTGCTGGAGAAGATGATCGCGCCGTTCGAGCACCTGTTGAGGAATTCCATCGTGCACGGTCTGGAAAATGACCAGCTGCGCGCGCAAAGCGGCAAGTTGCCGATCGGCGAGATCCGTTTGAGCGTGCGCCAGGAAAGCAACGAGGTGGTGTTTGAATTCAGCGATGACGGCGCCGGCCTGAACTATGCCAAGCTGCGCGAAAAGGCGGTCGCCAATGGTACGTTGCAGGCCGATGAAGAATTCAGCGATGATCAATTGGCGCAACTGATTTTTACACCGGGTCTGTCCACGGCAGCTGAAATTTCCGAGATCGCCGGACGCGGCATCGGCATGGACGTGGTGCGCAGCGAGATATCCGCATTGGGCGGACGCATCGAGGTCAGTTCGAGGCGCGGTGAAGGCACGCAATTCCTGATCCATCTGCCGCTTACGCTGGCGGTGACACAGGTGTTGATGGTGCGTGCCGGGGATGCCATCTACGCGATCCCCTCCACCATGGTCGAACAGGTCAGGCAGGAGAAACCGGCAGAGATGGAGGCGCTGTATCGCGCGCGCCAGATCGAATGGCAGGACAATAGCTACATGCTGCACTATCTGCCGCATCTGATGGGTAACTTGGAGAGTGCCCGGGATAACCAGCCTCGCAATTCGGTACTGTTGCTGCGCAGCGGTGCGCAGCGCATCGCCCTGCACGTGGACGAACTGCTGGGCAACCAGGAAGCGATGGTCAAGAACATCGGACCGCAATTGGCGCGATTGCCGGGGATAGCCGGCGCCACCGTGCTGGGTGACGGACGAGTGGTGCTGATCCTGAATCCTGCCCAACTGGCGCAACGCATCGGCGGCACCAGCAAACCGCAGAAAATCGCCAGTGCCAAGAACGCCAATACCGAGCCGTTGATCATGGTGGTGGACGATTCGCTGACCGTGCGCAAGATCACCTCGCGCATGCTGATCCGCGCCGGTTACCAGGTGGTCACGGCGACAGACGGCGTGGATGCGCTTGAAAAACTGGCAGAGGTCACCCCGGACGTGATGCTGCTGGATATCGAGATGCCGCGCATGGATGGTTTTGCGCTGGCCAGGGAATTGCGCCGCGACCCGAACACGCAGAACCTGCCCATCATCATGATCACGTCGCGCACCGCAGACAAGCATCGCGATTACGCAATGCAGCTGGGCGTCAACACCTATCTGGGCAAACCGTACCAGGAAGATGAGTTGCTGCAGAACATCGCTGATTTTGTCGCGGTACATAAATTGGATGCTTGAATGTAAAATTCGCGCCATGTTCAAGTTTATTGTCTATGCATTTTGCAGGAGCCGAACCCGCATTAATCAGACACCAGAGACCACATGAATACCAAACTAAAAGACACCTATTCTGTTGAGGTGCTCGGCTTCAGTCCTACCGAGCTGATGGCGCTGGGCAGCGTATTCGAACTTTCCTCGCGGCGCGTGCCCAAGTTCGCGCGCCGCGCCGCGGACGGTTCCGCCGCGGATATCCTGCTGGTCGATGCCGATGACATGGCGGCCGTCAGGCAATTGCTTGAACGGAATACAGCGGGGCAGATACCGACGATCATGATAGGCGATTCCAATCGCGGCACCGAATGGCCGGTGTTACCCCGGCCGATCCGCTGGATGAAATTGTTCCAGGCCTTCGATGCGGCGATCGCACCAAGTTCGGCCACACCTGCGGCGAAACCGGCTGAGATTTCCGCAGCCCCGGTCGTTCAGACGAGTCCCGCCCCCGCTGCCTATACGCCACTGGCACCGGTTGCAAGACCCGCAGCGATGCCCAGCGCGATGCCGGCAAAGAATGCCAACGCCGATTGGGTACTGGTGGTGGATGACAACCAGACGGTGCGCGAATTCATGAAGAGCAAACTGGCCGCATTCAGCTTCAATGTCGACTACGCGGAAAGCGGCGAACAGGCCATCGGTTATACCGGGCAGAAGCATTACGCCTGCATCTTCCTCGATGTCATCATGCCCGGCATCGACGGTTATCAGGTTTGCAAGCTGATCAAGTCCAACCGCGCCGCGCAAAAGACCGCGGTGGTTATGCTGACCAGCAAGGACTCACCGTTCGACAAGATACGCGGGAGCATGTCCGGATGCGATGCCTACCTGACCAAGCCGGTCGATGAGGAAAAGCTGCTGGAAACGATCGCCCGGTTCCTGCCAGGTTGATCCGGTCGGGAACGAATATGACAGTTCGCAAAGTGTTATGCGTTGACGACTCGGCGGCCGAGTTGGTCCAGTTCAAAAAAATAGTGATGAGCGCGGGCCTGGAATTCTTTTCTGCAAGCAACGGCAAAGATGCGATCCGTTGCGCCAAGTCAGAACTGCCCGATCTGATCTTCCTTGATATCGTGATGTTGGGCATGGATGGCTTCGCCGTGATGCGCGAGTTGCAGAAGGATGCCGCGACCAGAGATATCCCGGTCGTGTTCGTCTCGAGCAAGAGCCAGAAGGCGGACCAGGCCTGGGCAAAAATGCAGGGTGCCAAAGGCTTCGTGCCCAAGCCGATCAGCGATCAGGCGATACTGGAAGAAATCAGGAAATTTTGAAGGGCTTATCCCGTAAAACTAAGGAGCACCATGGACGCTGGCAAATCAATGTGTGCTGACGATGGCGGCCTGTTCGATTCCGGACTTTCCGGTTCGTAACGTACCCGCGCATGGAATCCTCACCATCCATCGATATCGACGCGCTCAAGGCGCAACTCGATGCTGAGATCGCAGCCCGATTGTTGGTCGAGGCCGAGTTTGCGCGCTACATCCAGCGCCGCGCATTTTGCGTCGGGGAACTAAAATTACTCGTGAATCTTGACGCCACCAGCGAAGTGCTGGAGATGCCCCCGCTGTTTCGACTGCCTGGAGCGCCTGTGGGTGTTCAGGGCCTCGCCAATCGCCACGGGCGTGTGGTGCCGGTGATGGATCTGTCGGCGCTATACGATTTGCAGTCCGAGCGCGGCGCGAGAACCTGGCTGCTGGTATGCGGTCGCGGCGACGATGCCGTCGGACTGGTCATCGACAGTTTGCCGGAACGCAAAAGTTTCGTTGAAGAGGATGAGGTCGGACTCGCGGATATCACGCATCCGATTGCAAGTTATGCCAAAACAGCTTTCCGCGATGGGCAGGATATCTGGATCGACCTTGATGCTGAAGCGCTGTTCACTGCGGTTTTCCAGATCGAGCCGTCAGTGGATTGAAGCGATCGCATGCATCAAATATTTTTACCCGGCAACGCGCCCGATCGGAGTGCCGCGACGGGATTTTACAGCTGTTCTGATCGGCAATTCAGGAGAACGTTATGTTTGTAACCATACGCGCCAAATTGATAGGCTTGATTTTTCTTTCGCTATTATTCACCGCGCTGGTGGGAGGGTATGCTTATTACAGCAATGTTGAACTTGCCAAGCAGTTTGCGGAAAGCCGGGGAAAACTGGAATCGATCAACGCCTTTCTGCAGGGTGGCGCGGGTCAGGATGCGATTCGCGCCGATGTGCTGCAGATCCTGCGCGCGTCCAGAAATGCAGATACGGCTGCATACCGGGAGGCAGTCGCCGATTTGAGCGCGCATCTCAAACTGCTGGCCGGCAAGGCAGCCAACAGCGGGCTGACCGGAAAGCCGCTCCAGTCGCTCGCGGCCATCGCTGCGGATACGGCGAATTACGCGAAGGCAGCGCAGAATATCGCCGTACTTGCGCAAACCGACATCGCCAGCGCAGATGAACAATATGCGGCGTTCAGCGAAGCATACAAAAAGTTGCAGGCAGACCAGTCCGCGATGAACAATTCGATCGCCGGCGAAACCGAGGATTTGCGCAACTCGGCAAATGCCGCTGCACTGCGTTCCGGCAATACCGTGCTGGCCGTGCTGGGCGGCGCGGCGGTGCTGTTGTGGCTGTTCCTGTACGCCATCTATCGACGGGTCACAGGCTCGCTGAACCGGTTGCGCCAGGCGATCAGCAAGGTCGAGAGCGGACACTATGAAGTGCGCGTCAACCTGCGTTCCGGGGACGAGATAGGCACATTGGCGCGTGCTTTTGACAAGCTGATCGATGAACGCATCTCCGTCCTCAAGTCGAGCGCTGCGGATAACGAGCGCATCAACAACTCGGTGATCGGATTGTTTGGCGCGATGGGTGCGTTGGCGGAGAAGGATTTGACGGTGCGTGCGCCGGTGACCGAAGACATAATCGGCACGCTGGGCGACGCGATCAACCAGCTGACCGATGTCACGGCGACGGTATTGCACCATGTGACCAAGGTCGCCGGTGTTGTGGAAGACGCTTCGGAACGCATGAAGAAACAATCCGACGTGGTGAACGAGATGGCAAAGGAAGAAGACGTCATCGTGGTGAGGTTGATCTCCAATCTGGAAACTGCAATGGCTTCGATCGGCGAGGTGGCGATATTCGCCCGCGATTCCAACCGCGCAGCGGCTGAAGCCACCAAGTCCACCGAAAGCGCGATGCAGACCGTACAGGCGACCCTGGTCGGGATGAACGCGATCCGTGAAACGATCTCGGAGATGGAGAAACGCATCAAGCGTCTCGGTGAGCGTTCCCAGGAGATATCGCAGATCGTCAATCTGATCAATACCATTTCCGAGCGCACCCATGTGCTTTCGCTGAATGCAGCGATGCAGGCGGCGATGGCGGGTGAGGCGGGACGAGGCTTTGCGGTGGTGGCGGAGGAAGTACAGCGGCTCGCGGAAAATTCGCGCCAGGCTACCGGGCAGATCGCCAACCTGGTACAGAACATCCAGGTGGAAACCAATGACACGATCGCCACGGTAAACAAGACCATAGAACAGGTGGTCAAGGAATCCGACCTGGCGCACAGCGCCGGTGAAAGAATGCGCGAGACCCATGAGGCTACCGCGCGGCTGGTGCGGTTGGTTGCCACGATCGCGACCAGCTCCGCGGAACAGACCAAGATCGCCGTGGTGCTGCGTGCCGCCGCGGACGAGATCGCGCAATTCACTGAGAAGACCGCCGAGCAACTGGTCGCGCAGAATCAAAGCGCGGCAAGTCTGGTGTCCGCATCGCAGAAACTGGTTGGCGCGATCTCGGTGTTCAAGCTTCCGCCGATGGAGAGCTAACGATCCATGTTTATGACCCGCCGGGTCGATAAGCAGCCCTTGAACCGGATACACGGACCGATATGTCTATAGAGGCGCTCACACCGTTCCTGTCAGAAATGCGCAGGGAACTCGCGCAAACCGCTCCCGACTTCGAGCGTTGGATCGCCACGCTGGCTGTCGCCGCGGGCGACGATCCGCTGCTGATGGAAGCGCTGGAAGACTACGCCACCCAACTGGAACGCATCGGCCAGACCGCCGAGATGATCGGGATGACCGGCCTGGGCGCCTGGTGCAATGCGCTGAACGGGATATTGCCCGGCATCATCTTTCTGGAAGGCGATGCGCGCAGCCATGCCGCGCTGCATCTGGCAGCCTGGCCGGCGCTGGTGGACCGTTACCTGCACGACCCGGCCGACTTCGATGTAGCGATGGCGCTCGCCGAGTACCTCGCCAGCCCGGCGTTTGTCCAGCCGTTCGACGAGAATGCCAGCATCGCCCTGATCGAATCCCTGACCACTCCCCCGCAGGTGCCGGAAGAACTGATGGCGCAGCTGGCCCATGCCGAGGCACCGGTGAGCGTGGCAGTCGCGGACACCTCGCTTGCGATCCCGGATAACGCGGATCGCGATGTCTTCAACGCGTTCATCGATGAAGCGCCGGGCAACGTGGAGCAATTCTCGGCGCTGACTTCCAGGATCGCCGCGGGACAAGCCGACGTGGATGATTTGCGCAGCGCCAAACGGATCGCGCATTCCTTCAAGGGTTCCGCCAATATCGTCGGGATCCGCGGCATCGCGACACTCGGGCACCACACCGAGGATGTGCTTGAATACTTCGAAAAGAATCCGGTAAAGCCGCCGCGCGCGCTGGGCAGGTCGCTGGTGGCTGCAAGCGATTGCCTGGCGCAGATGGTCGGCTTTCTGCGCGGCGACGAGAGTGCGCCCGACAATGCGTTTGAAGTGCTGAATGAGATCGTTGCCTGGGCCAACAAGGTCAAGACCGGCGAGATCGCCAACATGCAAGACGATGCGCAAGTGGACGTGCCGCTTGCTACGTCCGGTGCGGCCAAGCCGGAAGCGGCCGGGACACCCGCTGCAGACGCCGAGGCGCAGGCGACGCTGCGCGTGCCGGTCGGTACCGTGGACGAGATATTCAGGTTGGTGGGCGAGATGACTACCAAGATCGTCCAGCTTGAGTCCCATGTGGCGAATGTGAATGCCCGCGCCAATGTGCTGCTGGCGCACAATCTGGTGGTGCAGCAGCGTGTCGTCGATATCGAAAAGCTGGTGATGCTGCGCGGTATGTCGCTTACCCCGGCAACAGCGGCTGATGATGCATCCTTCGACCCGCTGGAACTGGATCGCTATAACGAACTGCATGGCGCCACCCGCGCGCTGGTCGAAGCAACCACGGATTCGCGCGAGATGACGGATCACCTCGAGGCCGGTGTGACCCGATTGCGCAGCGAGGTCGCGCAACAGGCAAACCTCAACAAGGAACTGCAGTATCAGGTGGTGGCAACGCGGCTGGCTCCGGTCAGCGTGCTGACCGCACGCCTGATGCGTAATGTGCGCCAGACCTGCCAGCAGACCGGCAAACTCGCCGACCTGGTGATCAGTGGCAGCGAGATCCAGGTCGACGGCGATGTGCTTAACAAACTGGCCGACCCCCTGCTGCACTTGCTGCGCAATGCGGTCGACCACGGCATAGAACTGCCCGAGGAACGGGCCGCAGCGGGCAAGCCGTCCGGTGGCACCATCAATCTTGAATTCTCTCGCCAGGGTTCGGGGATCGTCGTCACCATACGTGACGATGGCAAGGGCCTCGACTACGAACGTATCCGCGCCAAGGCGATCGACCGGGAACTGATCCGCGCCGACCAGCAATTTACCCAGGCGGAACTGGCCCGGCTGGTGCTGTTGCCGGGGTTTTCGACACGCGAACAAGTCAGCGAGATTTCCGGGCGCGGTGTCGGCATGGATGTGGTCGCCACACGCCTGGCCAATATCAAGGGCACGGTTGAGCTCAGCTCCGAGCCGGGACAGGGCTGCGAAGTCGTGCTCAGATTCCAGGCATCGCTGGTCACCCAGCACACTCTGCTGGTCGAAGCAGGGAAGCAGGTCTTTGCCATCCCGATACACTATATCAAGGAAGCATTCCCCGGCGGGTTCGGCCAGGTCGAACAATTATCAGTCGCGGATAATCCGCAAGCATCCGGGCAGTTCCAGTGGCAGTTCGTGATCCGCGATGAGGGATATCCGATTCGCGAACTGGCACCGCTGACCGGTATTCTCTCGCCTGTACCCAGCGCCGAGCGATATGCGGCGATGCCAAAAGTGTTGATACGCACCCTGGACGGCACGATGGCAGTGCTTGCCGACCGTCTCATCGACAGCCGCAGTGTGATGGTGAAGAACATGGGAAGATATCTGTCGCGTGTGCACGGGATCGCCGGGGTGACCATCATGGGCGATGGCACATTGGTGCCGTTGCTCAACCTGCCGGAACTGTTGGCTGCCCCGATCGCAGTGACCGCGGCGGCAGCCGATCTGGCTGCCGCCGCGCGCCTCAAGGCGCGCCGGATATTGGTGGTGGACGACTCGCTGTCGGTACGCAAGGGCCTGATGCAACTGCTTCAGGACGCAGCTTATGAAGTGAAGGGCGCCGGCGACGGTATGGAGGCGATCCGTGCGCTCGAGTCTTTCGCGCCGCATCTGGTCTGCACTGACATGGAAATGCCCAACATGAACGGCATGGAGCTTGCGCAACACCTGCGCATGGAAACCGGCACGCAGCATCTGCCTATCATCATGATCACCTCGCGCTCCACAGAGAAGCACCGCGAACAGGCGCTGCGTGCCGGAGTGGATATCTATCTTACCAAGCCCTACACCGATGCCGATTTGCTCAAGCACGTGCATAACGCGCTACAGGCGGATTTCACCCATGCGACGACCGCGCCTGCCTGAACCGACGACATCACGTCATTGTAGTTCCATGCCAAACTGGTTAATATCGGTTCGGAAGGTTGTTGCACGCCATGTTGGCCATCGCTTGGTTCGGATCGAAGTTCAGGCGGAATATTAAGGATTGGACACCATGAAAAATTATTCACGCCTGGCCATGATAGGCATTTTGGTCTGCGGAGTCGTGCTGGGTATAGACGCGCTGTATCTGGACATCAGAAATATCTATCTGGGCGATGTGCTGGTATTTCTGGCCCTGGTCGCCTGTGCCGCATACTTGCTCAAGCAAGCGCTGGAAAGCCACAAGACCGTTGACGACTCGCTTATGGAGAGCAGCGCTTTCCATGTGCAACTGGGCAACGAGATATCCGAACAACTCAATTCGGCACACACCGAGCTGGGCAATACCCAGGCCATACTCAGCGATGCAATCGGCAAACTGGTCAGCAATTTCATTTTGATCTCGGACGGTGTGCGCGAGCTTTCCGAACATACCAACGAGTTCAGCAAGCAGATCCGCGATGTTGTCGCAAAGGTCAACGAATCGCAGGCGGTCGCAGAACGGGCCATGAGCCAACTTGATGAAGGTGGACGGGCCGCGGCCACCTATTCCAACCAGCATGTCCAGTCGGTCGTTACCGAGTTGGCGACGTTCAATCAGGCGGTCGCCAACAATGCCGTCGAACTGAATTTGATCAGTACCAATGTCGAGCAGAATGTACTGGTGGTGATCTCCACCCTGCAATTCCAGGACATGAGTTCGCAGCTGATCGAGCATGCCCGGTTGCGCATGACGGCACTGCAGGAAGTCGCTAACGAGATGGGTAAAGGCCCTGGTAACCCATCCCATCGTGAGTACCTGCTACAAATCGCTGCCTATAACCGTTTGCTGGACAAGCATGTGATCTCCCTGGACAAACAAAAATCCAGCCCTGTCGCGCAAAAGAATTTTGGTACGGGGGATGTTGAACTTTTTTAGTTTAGCGACCGGCCGACAGCACCGTGGCTGCAGCATGAAATAGTCAATTGCATTTTTTGGTAATTGGTGCAAATTGAAACTGATACTTAACAATTACCATCAACCATAATACCGAGTGGAAAAAATGGCCAAAACAATTTTAGCTGTTGATGACTCAACCTCCATACGTCAGATGGTGGCGTTCACCCTGAAATCTGCCGGTTATGCCGTGATCGAGGCGGCTGACGGCGTAGAGGGCTTGGCCAAGGCGAACGCCAATGCCCAGATCATCAATCTGGTGCTGACCGACCAGAACATGCCGAACATGGATGGCCTGACGCTGATCAAGACGCTGCGCGGGCTTGCGCCGTTCGCAGCCACGCCGATCCTGATGCTGACCACCGAATCCAGCGATGCGATGAAAACACAAGGCAAGGCAGCGGGTGCGACGGGTTGGCTGGTCAAGCCGTTCGATCCGCACAAGTTGCTGGAGGTCGTCAAGAAAGTAATCGGCTAGCGGCGGCCGGTCATTCTGAGTATTTGCACATGCACCCGCCAGTATTTCCCAACTCGTAACCCGGGGAAAAGCCAATGTCCATCGACATGAGCCAGTTTTATCAGGTGTTC
>JBBRDZ010000035.1:0-19627 GCA_038203435.1 Burkholderiales bacterium | reverse complement strand
ATGGACAACTGCTACTGTATTTACGATATTTCCTCGCATGCCCGATAACTTATTATTCAATGATTCTCATGCCAAGCTTCCCAGTGAGCGGAACTTCGGTTTACTATTCGCTGGGGTTTTTACTTTTGCGGGCGGTTACGTTCTTTATAAATCACTGCCAATATCGTTAGCTGTCGCTTGCTTTGCCTTTACCTGTCTGCTACTGGCGCTCACTGCGTTTTACCCAGATGCACTGCGCCCCTTGAACCGTGCCTGGTTTGCGTTAGGATTGTTACTTGGCAAGATTGTCAGCCCTCTGGTGCTGGGATTGATATTTTTTCTGGTCATAACCCCTGTTGCGATAGTGATGAGGCTGACTGGGCGCGATGTACTCAAGTTGCAAAAACAAAAAGTCCAAACACATTGGGTTGATAGAAAACCGGTCGGCCCTGCGCCCCAATCATTCAAAGATCAATTCTGAGGTCACCATGTCATTCATTAAAGAACTATGGGCATTCTTGCGGATGCGAAAGAAACTTTGGTTATTGCCGATCATTGTTGTTATGTTGCTGTTGGGTGGACTGCTGATACTGGCGCAAGGTTCGGTTATTGCCCCGTTTATCTACACGCTTTTCTAAACGATGAAGATACTCGGAATATCAGCCTATTATCACGACTCAGCGGCCTGCCTGGTTGTAGATGGAGAAATCATCGCCGCTGCACAAGAGGAGCGGTTTTCACGAAAAAAACATGATCAGCGTTTTCCTGTTAACGCGATCAAATACTGCCTGGAAGAGGATGGATGCCAACCGCACGATATTGATTACGTGGTCTTCTACGACAAGCCCTTCTTAAAGTTCGAACGATTGCTGGAAACCTATCTGGCCTACGCGCCCAAGGGCTACTTTTCTTTTGTCAAAGCCCTTCCGGTTTGGCTGAAAGATAAGCTTTTCCAAAAGTCGGTCATCGGCGATGAACTGAAACTGCTTTTTGGCAAGGAGATTGATTGGGATGAACGCCTGCTTTTTTCCGAACATCATCTTAGCCACGCGGCGAGCGCATATTTTCCGTCTCCTTTCAACGAAGCGGCGGTGCTGACTATGGACGGCGTGGGTGAGTGGACGACGACATCGCTGGCCATAGGAAAAGGTAATAAATTGGAAGTTCACAAGGAGATCCATTTTCCGCATTCATTGGGCTTGCTTTATTCGGCTATTACTTATCATCTGGGATTCAAGGTCAACTCAGGCGAATACAAGGTTATGGGACTCGCGCCATATGGCGAGCCCAAGTACGTTGATCTGATCAAAGACAACCTGATCGACATTCGGGATGATGGTTCATTTGCGTTGAATATGGACTATTTCAACTATTGCACCGGGCTAACCATGACCAACCGGAAGTTTGATCAACTGTTCGGAGGTCCGCCGCGTAAGGCAGAATCGCCGCTTACACAGCGGGAGATGGACTTGGCCGCTTCGATACAGTCAGTAACGGAGGAAGTTGTTATCAAGCTAGCCAAAGGTATAGCCAAATCAACCGGGCAGAAAAATTTGTGTTTGGCTGGCGGAGTAGCCCTGAATTGCGTTGCCAATGGCAAATTACTGCGCGAAAAAGTCTTTGAGAAAATCTGGATACAACCAGCAGCAGGCGATGCGGGCGGAGCCGTTGGAGCTGCCTTGGGGGCATATCACATCATGCTGGGTGGTGAGCGTAAAGTCACAACAGGTATGGATGGCATGAAGGGGTCATATCTTGGGCCAAGCTATGGGCAAGCCGATATCGAAAAGCGGCTTACTGCAATCGGCGCCGAGTTCAAGACGCTAAGTGAAGCGGCGATGATAGAAACAACAGCCAAAGCATTGGCAGAAGGCAAAGCAGTCGGTTGGCACCAGGGACGTATGGAGTTTGGGCCGCGGGCATTGGGCGGGCGCTCCATATTGGCAGATCCGCGCTCAGCAACCGTGCAGAAATTGCTCAATCTCAAAGTTAAATACAGGGAGTCATTTCGCCCATTTGCCCCGAGTGTATTGAGGGATGACGTGTCGGAATGGTTTGATCTGGACACGGATAGCCCATACATGCTACTGGTGGCGGATGTACAGAAATCCAAACAGTTGGCAATGACAGATGAACAACAAAAGCTATTCGGCATAGACAAGCTGAATGTACCGCGTTCTACTATTCCGGCAGTTACACATGTCGATTATTCGGCCCGCGTGCAAACAGTACACAAGGAAACCAATCCGAAATACTATGCGCTCATCAAGCGATTCAAAGAATTGACTGGATGTTCCGTTCTGGTAAATACCTCCTTTAATGTGCGAGGCGAGCCTATCGTTTCAACGCCGGAAGATGCCTTCAGATGTCTGATGGGGACAGAGATCGAATTATTGGTGGTGGGCAATTCGATAATGGAAAAAGCCACACAAAACCAAGCGCTGATTGCGGACTATAAGGCGACATATGAATTGGATTGAATGTTTATGAAGGCTGGAATACCATCGAAAAATAAAGTGGCGATATGTATTGATAAATATCCTTATATTTTTGTAGGCATTTTTGTTCTGGTTATATTGATTGTGTTGAATCAATTATCGAGGCTTTTTCTTGCAAAGCCACCCAGTTACACTCCAGCAGTGATTGAGCAAATATACGGTAAGGATTCCGCTGAAGACTACAAAGTAGTTATCTCCGAGCAATGGCTGGGACAGAAATACTCCCCGTTTGTGGAGTATGTTGAAAAGCCCAGAGAGGGGAAGTTTGTAAATGTCACCAGCCAGGGGATTAGATGCCATTACTCTTCAAAGGAAAACTGCATCGCAAGAGGAGGAACGGGCGAAATCTGGATATTTGGCGGATCGACTACATTCGGATATGGTGTTAAAGATAATGAAACAATAGCTGCCAATTTGAGCAAGTTCTATCCTGATTTTCGAGTTATCAATTTCGGATCAGGTGGATACTATAGTGCTATAGAGTTAATTGAGTTTGAAAATTTGTTGGCTGAATTTCCCCCACCACGCGCCGCAGTATTTATAGATGGATTGAATGACTTTTACTATTTCGGGATACCTAATAAATCGATGTACAGTGATGCGTATACTCTTGTCCTTGATAAGGCTAACAATGGAGAAACATGGCGTGACGGCATCAGGAAATATCTTGAAAAACTTGCGATATATCGTTTGTTCTCAGAGAAATTAGGGCGGAATACCCAAGTTCAGGCTTCTATCGCGAGCGATCAACAGCTACGTGCAGCCATAGCTCGACTTGGCTTGAATCATTCGATTACCGAAACGATAGGTGATAAGCTCGGAGTTGCTATTGTTAATGTAATTCAGCCAGTTCCTCTTTACGGCATCGGTCACAAAACATCAAAAGTTCCGCAGGAGTTGTTGAACTATGGCGATCACGTTAACAGTGGAGCTGCTTATAAAATGATGTTTGGTTCAAGTAGGACACCGCTCTACAATAGATCCCGAACTCTTAATTTGGCCAATTTAGGTATCGAAGAGGGAATGTATGTTGACACTGTACATTACTCAGCGCAGTTTAATAAAAAAATTGCTTTTGAAATATCCAAAAGGTTATCAAGGGAAATAAAATAATTCGCACGGAATTATTTTGTGGGTAGTACTTGCAGGATATCCGCCACCGCTTGCATCACTGTTTCGATACCTAATTGACCAAGACACAGGCTGATTCCAGAATCATCACATCCCATTCTGCCGCATGGAACGCATTCCATCGAAGGCTCGACAATTTTGTGTAGGTCATCTGCGACACGCCACGCACGCCAATCCGTTGGGCCATGAATGGTGACGGTAGGCGTTCCCAGCGCTGCGGCGATGTGGGGCGCAGCGCTGTCTACGCCCAAATGAAGTGAGCTCCTGGAGATGAGTGCGGCGAGTTCGCCCAAAGTTGTTTTCCCGGCAAGATTGTACGTGTGTTCTTCGCGTCCTTTGAGGACAGCTTCACTTGCCGCCGCTTCATCCCGGGAGCCGATCAAAACAGTTGGTACTCTATGTGCTTCCCAAAGCCTGTCAATGACTTTTCCCCACTTCGCAATATCCCATTCCTTGTATTTCCATCGGGAAAATGGGTTGATAGTGACCCATCTGGAGTTTGAAATCAGACCACATTCAGTCAGCAGGTCTGAAGCCCGCGAGACATCGTTGCCGGAAACAAAAAGCCGCGGGATCGAATCCTGTGTAGCTATGCCGATTTCATGCACGACGCAAAGTGATTGTGCAGCACCCGGATGGGCGGATGGGTCAAGTTTGGCATGGCGGATGATTTTGGTAAACATGTGGTCATGCCAGAACTGATTGGAACCACCCGGTCGTCCGACGCGTACCCTTGCGCCCGCCAGCAAAGAAAATATCGCTCCCCGATCTCCGGTACGCAAGTCGATCGTCAAGTCGTAGTGTGCCCTGCGTAAACTGAGCGCGAATGCGGCATACTCCCGGATGACATGAAAGGTCGTGCCACGGGGCCTTGAAGACTCGACAATTTCATGAAGGTTGGGGTCCGCTTGCAGCAGACTTCCGAAAGGCTTGCGTACCATGATGGAAACGCGTGCATCTGGAAGGGATTCCTTTATCGCGCGTATCGTCGGAGTAGTCAGGACTACATCGCCGATATCTCCCAGCTGTATCAGGAGGATGTTCTTGCAGTCTGCAATCATGTAGGACTAATTGATTTTCCTGAGCGTGTAAATACCGCACCCGTAGGACACGGTTGGTGGCGATGTAAGCGAGACATTGCAGTGCAAGTATCCTTTGTCATCGACATAATCGAAGCGCAGCAATTCAAACAGGTTTTCACTCCAACCCAGGACTTCTTTGGGATCAAAAACACGATGGGCATTGAAGTGCACTTCCGATTGTCCAATCGGAAAAGAAACATATAGTGTCCCGCCGGGCTGCAACATCTTATGGAAGTTGTTGAATCCCTTTATGTGTCCTTTGGGGTCGACAGGATCTCCGTAACGTCCGAGTCCAAAGTGTTCCAAAGCGTGCAAACAGCTTAACGAATCGCATACCCCTGCCATCGAATCATCCAGCACCATGAGGTTGGCTTGCATGAATTTGATCTGGTCGTGGCCGGTATTCTTGAGCGGCCGTACATCGAGAACCTCTATCTCCCTGAAACTGGCCACATGTGCGACAAAACCATCCATGCGGCTTCCGACGTCGATATGCCGTACTGGATTGGCCTGGTTGATGAATGTAGCAACCAGCAGATCCTGGTGAAAATAATGTCCGGTTGCGGTACCGGCCTGTTCTTTGAAATCTTCATAAATCGGATAGTTATGAGTGATCACGCCGCCAGCCTTGATAAAGGCAGCTTTGTCGGACAAAAATTTTGGCAAGTAGCGCAGTCGTTTAATTCGTTTGGACAAGGACATGGGTGAAATCCGATAATTTATAAATGCTGGGTTTGATGTTTAGCGTCGTACATTGACGATGTGCTACTAACTTGTTCATTTTAACATGAGCCCTGTATTGCCCATTATGACGTCTGCAAGTCGGGGCAGCTTCCTGATTTACAACCTTAGCGCTATAAATGAGTAGAATTGGTAATCTGCAATTTTTCAGAATAGCCAATGATGAGCCAGTCCGAACTGATCAAGACCCCCTGGGATACCGCCGCATTCGGATTAGATACCTACGAACTGGCCGAAGCATCTGCCCAATCCCTGAATCAGGCTGCACGCACCACTGGCCATCATACTGTGCGTGTTGATCCGTTGGCTTCCAAACAGCTTTTGCATGAATATGGATTTTATTATTGCGATACCCTGATCGAACCATACTGTACGGCAGGCAAATTATTGACCCAGACGGATCCGGAGTGTTCGATAGGCAAAAATGTGGCGTGGAATGAGCTACTGCCAGTTTGCCACGGCGCATTCGAACATGGGCGCTTTCACCGTGATTTTAATCTTGACCATGGGAATGCCGATACGCGCTATGACAACTGGCTACGCCAGATGTATGACACACATAACGTATACGGACTGTTAAGGGGCAATGTGCTGGCCGGGTTCATAGCCTGTTCCGGAAATAACCTGCTGTTGCATGCCGTAGGGAAAAGTTATCGTGGTCAAGGGCTGGCAAAATACTGGTGGGGTGCAGTGTGTCTGGAACTATTTGGCGAAGGACACCAGGAGGTGAAAAGCTCGATATCGGCCGCCAATATGGGCGCACTTAATCTTTATGCTTCACTGGGTTTCAGTTTCAGGAACCCGACAGACATCTATCATCTGATGGTAAAGTAAACATCACATCTTGCTGGATGTAGCGATTGCCCTATGCTGTTTGAGGTCAGCTAGCGAAAAAATCCCGGATCGCCATGCTGACACGCCCTACATCGCCGTCATTCATTTCATAGTGCAGCGGCAGGCGCAATAAATGCTCGCTCAGGTCATCCGTTACTTTCATTGCACTGCCTGTGCGGCCGTACTTTTTTCCGGCTGGAGAGGAGTGTAGCGGCACGTAATGGAATACCGGATGGATTGCATGCGCCTTGAGATGTGCGATCAATCTGCTGCGCATGTCCAGACTGTCGAGGATGATGTAAAACATGTGGCCGTTGCTGTCGGCGTCGAATTTCGGCAGGCGCAGTTTTCCCGCCTGTTCAAGGGGAGCGAGTTGCTGAGCGTAAGCGGTACATATATGGCAGCGCTTAGCGGTGATTTCATCTGCGTGCTCTAGTTGGGCATATAGAAATGCGCTGACCAATTCGCTCGGCAAGTAGGATGAACCGATGTCCACCCATGTATATTTATCCACCTCACCACGGAAAAATTGACTGCGGTTTGTGCCCTTCTCCCGGATGACTTCTGCACGCTCGGCAAATCGTTTGTCGTTAACCAACAGCGCTCCGCCCTCTCCGCTGATGATATTTTTGGTCTCGTGAAAGCTCAGGCAACCGAAGTGGCCGATACTGCCCAGCGCGCGTCCCTTGTAAGTAGATAGCAACGCCTGCGCGGCGTCCTCGATCACCAGCAGACCGTACCGGCTTGAGATGTCCATGATGGTATCCATCTCGCATGGAACGCCCGCATAGTGCACTGGGACGATGGCGCGGGTCTTTGCGGTGATGGCCGCCTCTATCAGGTTTTCGTCGAGGTTCAGCGTGTCCTGGCGAATATCAACGAACACGGGAACCGCACCGCGCAAGACGAATGCATTCGCCGTGGAAACAAAGGTGTAAGAAGGCAATATCACTTCGTCCCCGGGCTGGATATTGCACAGGATGGCAGACATCTCCAGCGCAGCGGTACATGAGTGGGTAAGCATGGCTTTGCTGGACCCCAACTTATCTTCGAACCAGCGGCTGCATAATTTGCTGTAGTTACCATCTCCGGAAAGATGACCCCGCGCTACCGCATCAGCGATAAAATCGAGCTCGTGGCCAATAATGAACGGCTTATTGAATGGAAGAGGTTGCATCATGTATCCGAACAGATGTTATAGGCAAAGGTACCGGCAGTATGGTCCGAAGGCTGCCCGATACATAGTACATTAATCCTTAATGGCCGGGCTTGCGTTTGAAAATTGTATGTGATGCAACTGCGCATACACACCGTTCTTCGCCAACAGCTCGTGATGAGTGCCGGTCTCGACGATTTCGCCCTTTTGCAAGACCACGATGCGGTCTGCTTTCTCGATAGTTGATAAGCGATGAGCGATGACTAGCGAGGTTCGTCCCTGCATCAAAGTTTCCAATGCTGCCTGGACATGCCGTTCGGATTCGCTGTCGAGTGCGGATGTGGCTTCATCCAGTATGAGTATCGGGGCATCTTTCAGTATTGCACGCGCGATGGCGATGCGTTGGCGTTGGCCTCCGGAAAGCTTGACGCCCCGTTCACCCACCAGCGTGTTCAGTCCCTGTGGCATATCCCGGATGAATTCCATCGCATGCGCCGCTTCAACGGCGGCGATGATTTCCGATTCCGGCACTTCCCGCATCTGACCATAGGCGATATTGGCTGAAATTGTGTCGTTGAACAGCACGACTTCCTGGCTGACCAGCGCGATGTTGGCACGCAGGCTGGCAAGGGTCAGTTCAGAAAGATCGTGTCCATCCAGGGTGATGCGTCCGCTATTGGGCAAGTAGAATCGCGGCACCAGGTTTGCCAATGTGCTCTTGCCGCTGCCGGATGCGCCGACCAGCGCTATGGCTTGCCCAACCGGAATTTCAAGGTTGATATCGCACAATGCCAGCCGGTCATCTTGCTGGTATGACAGACTGACATGCTCAAATACGATGCGACCTGCGGCGCGCCCTATGGTCACCTTCCCGGTATCCGTTTCACCGGGCGTATCGAGCAGATCAAACACACTTTCCGACGCAGCCAAACCCCGCTGTAAAAATTCGCTGACCCCGGTAAGCCGTTTGATGGGGGCGGTCAGCATCAGCATGGCCGCGATAAACGAAAGGAATCCGCCGACTGTCGTTTCATCGCTGCGGGATTGAACCGTGGCCAGATAGACGATAATCGACAGTGCTGTTGCCGCGATCATCTGGACTATTGGCACATTGGCGGCTGCGGCCATCGCCTGTTTCATGTTGTGCCGGCGAACCCAGTTGGCTTGGTCGTTAAACCGGTCACTCTCATATTGTTGCCCGCCAAATAGTTTGACCACTCTATGTGCGGCAACGCTCTCTTCTATCACCTGGGTGATGTCACCCATTGCGCGTTGTGAATTGCGGCTGGCGTCACGCAAGCGAACATTGATGACTTTCAGGATCATCGCGATGATGGGTATCATAACCAGGCTGAGCAAAGTGAGTTTCCAGTTCAGGTAAAAAAGCCAGCCCAGCAACCCGACAATAATGATCGAATCGCGAATTGAAACCGTAACGACGTTGGTTGCAGCCGCAGTTACTTGTGCGGCATCATAGGTAAGCTTGGAGATGAGATTGCCTGTGGCGTGATCGTCATAAAATATAGCGGGCAAGGTCAACAATTTGTGGAACATCGCGTAGCGCAAGTCCATCACAACCTTATTGCCGACCCATCCTATCGCATACGTTCCGACAAACGAAGCCGTGCCCCGCACGAAAAAGATCACCAGGATAAAAATGGGCGCCAATCTAATGATGGTGTCATCTTTGTGAATGAAGGTGCCATCCAGCATGGGCTTCAGCAATGCCGGCAACAACGGTTCGGTTGCTGCAGTAACTGCCATGGCGAGGATGGATAGTGCGAAGGTCCGCCAATAAGGTTTAACGTAGCCAAGCAAGCGGAGATAGAGCAAAGTACTGGTATGTTTCATGGCGCGCACTTTAGCAGAAAACACCCAACCGGTCTCTGTAGATGGACCGGGAATGAATGAAATGAACAAGTACATCCGGTGAATTCAGGGGTGAAATTTTCTGAATTATGCAATTATCTGTTACGCTATTTTCAGACAAACAGGGTGGATTGACGCGATGGCGATTTACGCGGTGGGCGACATTCAGGGCTGTCATGCCGAGTTGGTGAGGATGCTTGATCGAATCTCGTTCGATCAGGCGAAGGACACGCTCTGGCTGGTCGGCGATCTGGTGAACCGCGGGCCCGGTTCGCTGGAAGTGTTGCGCCTGGTCAAATCACTGGGCAGCAGCGCGATCACGGTGCTTGGCAACCACGACCTGCACCTGCTCGCCGTCGCGGAAGGTGTGGCGGAACTGCATCGCACCGATACGCTGGACGAGGTACTGGCCGCGCCGGATCGCGATGAATTGTTGTACTGGCTGCGCCATCAAAAATTATTGCATGCCGAAGGCGACTACGTATTGGTCCATGCAGGGCTGTTACCGCAATGGAGTGTGGCACTAGCAGAAAGCCTCGCGCGCGAAGTCGAGGCGGCGCTGCGCACCCAAGATTACGCCACCTTCCTCGAGCGCATGTACGGCAATGTGCCTCCCGAATGGGACGACAGCCTCACCGGCTACAAACGCCTGCGCGTCATTGTCAACGCCTTCACGCGCATGCGCATCTGCACGAAGGACGGCGAGATGGAATTCAAATTCAAGGGCGAAGTCGAGAACATTCCCGCAGGCTATCTGCCCTGGTTCGAGATGCCCAAGCGCGCCAGCCGCGATGCCACGGTGATCTTCGGTCACTGGTCTGCGCTGGGCCTGAAGCTGGAACCACGCGTCATCGCCCTCGACACCGGCTGTCTGTGGGGCGGACCGATGACCGCCATCCGGCTGGAAGACCGGCAACTGTTTCAGGTGGCCTGCAGCAATCCTGTGGCGAAGCACTGGTAAAACCCAAAACGGCTACGGCAAATAAGTTTGACCTTTGTGTGAGCCATGTATAGACTAACGTTTAAACATACTGAAAAGGATCAGCCATGTCTGAAGCCGTTCTTGATATCAAACGCTGGGGCAATAGCCTGGGTGTTCGTCTGCCCGCAGCGGTAGCGAAAAAGGCGCATCTCCATGTCGACCAGCGTGTGAAAATTTCAGTAGAAGGCGATTACGTTGTCATCTCCCCGCTACAGGATAAACCGCAGACGCTGGAGCAGCGACTTGCACAATACGATCCTAAACGGCATGGCGGCGAGCAAATGACCACTACCCAAGTGCTGGGCGTAGAGCGTTGGTAGACTCCCGAAAAACAGGTGGAAAAAGACCAGTGGGAAAAAAGCCAGCGGGTAAGAAACGCTGGGTGCCGGATCGCCGAGACATCATCTGGATAGATTGCAACCCGCAGGCAGGCCGCGAGATGCGCGATATTCATCCTTTCCTGGTACTCTCCCCGCGCATATTTAATGAGAAAACTTCGCTGGTTATCGGCTTGCCGATGACCAAGGCGGAATACAATTCGGACAACCCATTCGCTGTGACAGTAGGCAACGCTACGGGCCGGAAGAGCGGACAAGCCAGTTATGTACTGTGCCACCAGCCCAAGTCGTTTGATTGGAAATTGCGCAAGGCCAGGGCACATCCGTTGGGTATGTTGTCCGAGGCGCTGTTTGTACAAGTAGGTGAGCGGCTGAATCAAATTATCCAGATTGGTTGAGTATTGAAAATATGCGGGGTGGTCCGATGTGTGCAGTACGCCTCGAAGACCGGCAACTGTTCCAGGAGAGCTGCACCTATCCGATGGCGAAGCGTTGTTGATCAGCCAATAATTGCGAGCAGTCGTTGCATCATCTGCTCCGCCTGCCGCGCATACCCGCCACCGAACAGATTGGCATGATTGAGGATGTGATACAGGTTATATAATTCCGTGCGTGTGGAATAGCCCGCATCCAGCGGATAGGCGGCACGATAGGCGGCGTAGAAATCTGCCGGGTAGCCACCGAACAGCTCCGTCATCGCCAGGTCGCATTCGCGGTCGCCGTAATAGACTGCGGGATCGAAGATCGTCGGTGTACCGTCCGCAAGAAAGGCGTGATTGCCGCTCCACAGGTCGCCGTGCAACAGCGAGGGCTGCGGCATGTAGCTGGTGAAGAACGCGGGCAGCGCGTCCATCAGCTTTTCACCGAGTTGCTGCAACTGGCCACCGTAGCAGTTCTCTTCTGCAAGGCGCAATTGAAAACCTAGGCGACGTTCGCGCCAGAAATCTATCCAAGAATCTTTCTGGCTATTCGGCTGCGGCGTGGTGCCGATGAAGTTGTCATGCGCAAAACCGAAAGTGACTACCCTCTTCCCAGCCCTGATAGCGCTGCTGGCCATTCGACTAGGTGGCGAAACCGCCAAGTTGCTGGTTATCTCCCTTTGAGGGAGAAAGGGTGGTGTGCAGCGATGCAGTGCGGCGAGTTGTTGGCCGAGCAATCCTGTATCGCCACGCCCACTCAGCTCCAGATGTTCCAGCACCAGGTAGCTTTGCACGCCCGTACTGCCGTGGGCGATTACATCTGGTACGCGTATCGTGTTGGTTGCGGTGATCGCGTTGAGCCCCTGTTGCTCTGCGACGAACATGGACAGATGTTGCGCGTCGTTGAGCTTGAGGAAATAGCGCGAACCATCGATGCCTTCAATTCGGTACGTATCGTTGATGCTGCCGCCGCTTACTGGATTGGAGTTGTGCAGCGTGAAAGGACGATGTGTCGCATTGCTGATGGCGGTGGAGAAGTGAGCGAGGAGATCCGGGTCCATGGTATGAATTACTTACATTCAAAAAACCGTTCGGGCTGAGCTTGTCGAAGCCTGTTCTGTTAATCCGTTCATCCTTCGGCATAACCAGCGACTTGCCCGCGTGCGGGCTTAGTCGAATGGCTAGTAGTTTCAACAGGCTCAGGACGAACAAATTGATAACGCGCTGCGGTTTAGCAAGACAGTATCTGTTACAACTTGATGCTGTGCCCGAAACTCTGTTCGTACAGGGCCATCAGCTCGGCGCGGGTGTAACTGTGGTTCTGCCCGCCGCGGTTGGCGATCTTGAGCGAGCCCATCAGCGAGGCGAGACGCCCAGTCATTTCCCAATCCCAGCCCATCTGGATACCATACAACAAACCGGCGCGATATGCATCGCCACAGCCGGTCGGGTCGACGATGGCTTTCGGCTTCGGCGTGGGGATGGCGATCTTTTTGCCGTCTGCATAGATCAGCGAGCCGTCGCCGCCCAGTGTGACGATCAGCGCCTTCACCTGCTGGGCAATCTCATCCAGTGTTTTGCCGGTTTTATCCTGAAGCATCTTCGCTTCGTAATCGTTTGCAGTGACATAAGTCGCCTGTGCGATAAATCGGAGCAATTCAGCGCCGGAAAACATCGGCATGCCCTGGCCCGGGTCGAACACGAAGGGAATGCCAAGATCGGAAAATTCCAGTGCGTGTTGAAGCATGCCTTCGCGGCCATCCGGCGATACGATACCCAGCGATACCTGCTTGGCTTGGGCAATACTGTTCAAGTGCGACTGTGACATCGCACCGGGATGGAAAGCGGTGATCTGGTTGTCGTCGAGGTCGGTGGTGATGAAGGCCTGCCCGGTGAAGTGGCCGGCGATATGGCGTATATGCGTTTGCTTCAGGCCGAGATGTTCCAGACGCGAGGCATAGGGCGCGAAATCATCGCCCACCGTCGCCATGATCAGCGGATCGCCACCCAGCATGCGCAGATTGTAGGCGATGTTGCCCGCGCATCCGCCGTATTCGCGGCGCATCTCCGGCACCAGAAATGCGACGTTGAGGATATGGATCTGCTCCGGGAGGATGTGATTTTTGAACCGGTCTTTGAATACCATGATGGTATCGAAAGCCATGGAGCCGCAAATAAGTGTATGCATGGACGTACCCTAACCACTTGAAAGACCATGATTGTAGCATCGGCCAGCCGTCAGGAATGCCGTGCGCGCAGCCGGAACACGCAGCCTGTCGGTTGCTTAGCAGTATGAAATCCCCGATAATTTGCCCGTTGTTGAGTCAGCACGCTTGGTAAATCCCTTCCAGGTTTAATCCCAGATTCTTTGCACTGCCACCGGCGGCCCTAACCAGATGAACATAAATTTCCAGCGCGCGGTTGACCGATATGTGGGAGTGCCGATCTGTGCATTTTTCTCGCTGGTGAATCGCGTCGTATCCAATGAGCCTGACGGCACGCCTCCGCGCAGGATACTGATCATCCTGTTGTCAGAAATGGGTAGCCTGGTATTGGCGCAACCGATGTTCATGCGCCTGAAGCAGCAATATCCCGAGGCGCAGATACATGCGCTGATGTTTGCAAAGAACCGCGAAGTGCTCGATCTGCTCGGCGTGGTGCCACATGAGAACGTGATGACGCTGGATGACGGTTCGCTAAAGGGGTTGGTTGGCGACAGCTTCAGGGCGATCCGGCGGATGCACAAGCTCAAGATCGATGCGGTGATCGACTGCGAGTTGTTCGCGCGCATCAGCAGCATCTTTTCCTACCTGTCGGGTGCATCGTTGCGCGTGGGGTTCCATCGCCATACCCAGGAAGGTCTGTACCGCGGTTCATTCATCAACCGTCCGGTGCTGTACAACCCCTATCGGCATCTGACGCAACAATTCCTGACGCTGGCTTCGGCACTGGAATCCACCACCGACCCGGTCGCAAAATTGTTTCCCGCACCCTATACCGGCAAGACGCCGATACTGGAATTTCCACCCGAAGAACTGGAGGAAACCAATCGTGAGTTGCATAATTTCTTTCCGACGCTCAAAGGCAAGAAGCTGGTGTTGATCTATCCGAGCGGCGGGATCCTGCCGATACGCGCCTGGCCGCTCAAGAGCTATTTCCATCTGAGCAAGTCCCTGCTGGACGAAGGCTATGCGGTGGGAGTGATCGGCATGAAGGGCGACCGGGAAATATCCCAGTCCGTGGTGGACCACTGCAAGAGTCAGTTCTGCGTCAATCTGGCCGGATATACGCGCTCGGTACGGCATCTGCTCGCGGTGTTCCATCGCGCCTCGCTATTGGTCACCAACGATGGCGGCCCGGGACAATTCACCGCGCTCACATCACAATTGCCGGCAATCATACTGTTCGGCCCGGAAACGCCGACACTCTATAAATCGCTGGGCAGCAATGCCTATTGCTTTTATCGCCAACTGCCCTGCTCGCCTTGCCTCACCGCATACAATCACCGCAACTCGCCCTGCGATGGCGACAACCAATGCCTGAAACAGATCACGGTCGAGCAGGTGCTGGCGAAAGCAGGCGAGATGTTGGCGGGGACCAGGGATGTTGCGTCGCCGGATCGGCAGATCACATGAAGCGCATCACACAGCACCCGTTGACGGTTTGGGTATTCAAGAAACGCTTCATGAAATTCGGTGCCGTGGGCGCATCCGGCGTGGTGGTCAATCTGGGCGTGCTGTATCTGTGCCAGGAATTTCTGTTCACCGCGATCCGGGCGCCGGACATGCGCCTCAACCTCTCGCTGGCTGCGGCGATCTTTTTTGCGACGGTCAATAATTTCTTCTGGAACCGCGCCTGGACCTGGAGCGATCGCTTTCATCGACCCGATAAACATCTGCTGTTGCATTTTGGCCAATATGCCCTGGCCTGTTGGGTAGGCATCGTTGTGCAGGTGATCCTGACAAAATTGTTTGTGATCTATCTTTACTACATCGTTGCCAACGCTGCGGCCATCGTGCTGGCCAGCGTGTTCAACTTTTTGGTGAATAACTTCTGGACGTTCCGCAGTCACAAACCGGTAGAAGAAATCGCGCTGCCCATCATTCCGCGGCCCGAACCGGATAGCGAACGGGACATCGGCGGCAAATGAAACTGACCGCGCCCGGCTGGCGCACGGCGTGGTATCTGTTGGCCTGCCTGCTGGCCGGGTACACTTATTTCTACGGCCTGGATAGCCAGCACATCCCGAAGAACGGCGATGAATATCCGTATCAACATATCACCCGGCTGACCGCCGCCAGCGGCGAGTGGTTGCCGCTGCAATCGCAGCTCGATCACATGCGCAACACCAAGCCGCCGCTGTTGTTCTGGCAGGGCATCGTCTCCACCGACAATGGGAAGAACTGGACGTTGTGGGCGCTGCGCTATCCCAGTGTGGTCTATACCCTGTTGACCGCAACCATGCTGTTCATGCTCGGCTGGCGACTGACGGGTAAACTGGAAACCGCGTTTGTCGCAGCACTGAGCTTTCTGGCTTTTTTCACCACCTATCGTTTCGGGCGTCCGTTCCTGACCAATCCGCCCGAGGTATTCTGGATATTCCTGCCGTTCTTTGTGTTGCTGTATTGGCGATCGGCGTTTGCATCGCGCTGGCTGGTTCCACTGCTGCTGGGGGTCAGTGTTGGCATAGGTTTCTTGTACAAGTCCTTCGCGCTGGGTCTGCCCGTCATGCTGGGCTTGTGTGCGTGGTATCTGCATCAGCGCCGTTACCAGGTGACGGAATTTCTGAAGCAGGATGTTCTGAAAGTGGCCATCACTATCGCAGTCGCGGTAGCGCTGTTCTCGCTGTGGTTCGTGCTGGATCCCGATCCGCAGGGAGTCTGGCAGGAATTCGTGGTGGGCGAGAATGTCGGCAAGTTCGATCCGCACGGCCCGGGTTATCTGCAGAAACTATTTTGGGGCGGTTCCAGCATCTGGAGTTATACACTGGCATTCCTGAGCAATCCGGGAGTGCTGACCTTTCCGGTGATCGCATTATTTTTTGTGGCTTATCAACGGCGCGGGCAGTTGAGCAATGAAGAACGATTGCTGTGGATCTGGATCGCCGCGATGTTCCTGAGCTTTGCATTGCCCAGCCAGCGTTCGGGGCGCTATATGTTGGCCGCGATGCCCGCCGTGGCGCTGTTGTGCGCGCTCAACTGGCAGCATATCGGGCGCAAGGCGTTCCTTGCCAGTCTGGTATTGGCCGGCGCGCTGACCGCGGGTATCGCCTGCCTGGCTGTGCGGCTGCAGGCGGAAATTCCGGAGGCCGGGTTATATTCGTTCGGGTTCTGGGGGTTGGTCGCGTTCAGCGGAATCCTGACACTGCTGGCGATCATTGTTCCCGCCTTCACCCGCCACTTCGTCAACGTCGTCGCAATATTGCTGCTGTTGTGCTTCGCGGCATTCCTGAGACCCTTCGATGGCGCATTGGGCAATTACAGCGTGGCCGCACAACACTATGCCAGCGGCAAGCAAGTCGCGGTACCGTGCAATTTCAGGGCCATGGATGAAGGTTACCGCTTCATGCTGCCGGGTGCACAGATACAGGGTTACAGCGAGGACCAGGACCTGAGCATCAGCGATCTGGCGGCGCGCTATCGGCTGTTCGCGGTGCAACTGGCGTTGAACGATGACAAGCAGGATATTTGTCCGGGGTGCAAGATCATCGGCCAGCGGCTGGATATACGCGGACGCCAAAGTTCGGCAGAGCTGAAGGAAATGCTTCTGCACGGCAGGGTGTTCGAGCATCTCTTCGTCAGTGAATTGTTGGTGGAGTCGTCTGCTGGGGGCAAAGTCGTGCCCGAGTTGACTCCCGGCCAGATATGTCGCTGAAGCCGTTATCAGGCATGGGCAAACCCGGCGCACGCCGGGTGCTGATGCTGTGCCTCATTCTGGTCTCGTTCTGCGCGGCGTTCTACAAGGTTGAGCAGCGACCTGCACCGGCACTGTTCCAGATGCCGGCCATCACTGCGCATTCCGCCAACGAGGCTGGGTTCATCCATACCCATTTCGTTTCAACACAGCAAAATATCTCCACCCATGCGGCTTCCCTGGTCGAGCTCGGTGACGGCCGGATCCGCGCGTTCTGGTTTGCCGGCAGTCGCGAGGGAGCACAGGATGTCGAAATACGCAGTGCAGTATACGACCCGGCCAAAGATGCATGGGGTCCGGAAGCCAGTATCGCCAATCGTGTGGGCACAGAGCATGCGCTGCTGCGCTATGTGAAAAAACTCGGCAATCCGGTTGCACTGCGCGCCCCCGACGGCACCTTGTGGTTGTATTACGTCACCGTATCGCTGGGCGGTTGGGCAGGCAGTTCGATCACGGTGATCACCTCCAAAGATGACGGCTCGACCTGGGGCCCGGCGCGGCGATTGATCACCTCGCCATTCCTCAATATCAGCACGCTGATCAAGGGGACGCCATTCATGTACAGCGACGGCACGATGGGCCTGCCGATATACCACGAATTCGTCGGCAAGTTCGGCGAACTGTTGCGCATCGATGACAGCGGCAAGATCATCGACAAGCAGCGGCTGAGTTCCGGGATCTCGTCGCTGCAGCCGGTGTTACTGATAAAGGATCCGCAGCAGGCATTAGTGCTGATGCGCCGTTCCGGCGCCAGTGCCAAGCGTGTCATCGCGACCTCGACAGACGATGCGGGGCAGCATTGGAGCATGCCTGTCAAGACCGCGCTCGCTAACCCGGACGCGGCGATCTCGGGCGCGGTGCTGCCGGATGGCAGCATGCTGGTGGTGTTGAACGATATCGAAGACGGCCGCGATGCTTTGTCGCTGGTGGTTTCAACAGACGGCGGGGCCGACTGGAAAACGGTCTACCGATTCGAAGACCAGCGCGGTCGGCCCGCCGATCTGTTGCACTATCAGCAGGCCGCAACTGAATCGGCCAAACATTCCGATGCCGGCATCACCGACCCGGGAGCTTACGCAATATCCGCGCAACACAACAAATGCGAGGCGAACAGTTGCGCCTTCGAATTCTCCTACCCCTATCTGATCCAGACACGCAGCGGAGATTTGCATCTGGTCTATACATGGAACAGAAGTTTCATCAAACATGTGGTGTTCAGCCGTGCCTGGCTGGACCAGCGAATGAAAGAAAATGCCGATGCCCCTTTTCACTGACTTGACCGGACTGGCGGGTGTGGCCAGTGCGGCAGCGGCGGCATCGTTGTTGTTGCCGCGCGTCGAGCGCTTGGGAAAATTGCATCTGGCAATGATGCTGGGGGCGATATTCGCCTTGATGCTCATTCCGTTCGGCGGGATGCCGTTGGCAGCCTATGTACGCGGCATGACCGGGGATTTGAGCATGACCACGCTGGTATTACTGTGGTGCGGATTGCTGCGACTCAGGACGAGTGCGCACCAAGACGACAACCGTTTTGCGCTATTGATACTGATCGCGTTGACCGCCATCGCGCTGTATCCGCTGGCGCTGGGTGTCGGCGTCTATGACCCGTACCGCTTGGGCTATGGCAGCCATCTACTCGTCGTTGTGTTACTGTTGATCGCTTTGCTCGCGTGGTATCGGGGATTTTCATTGATTGCGGTTTGCATCGCGTTAGCGATGCTCGCCTGGTCGGTCGGCTGGTATGAATCCGATAATCTCTGGGATTATCTGGTCGATCCCTTTGCGGCTGTCTATGCGCTTGCTGCGATCATGACTCGCGGGGTGAAGGCGGTATTCAGATCGCGCTGAAACGGTTCGCGCCGAATGCGATTGATTTGTCCGACAGACCGGTCCTTCAAAAGGCGTTGTTCCGATATGATGATCTTATGGGATGCTTCCCCATTGGTTTGAAGGATACTGCTAACCATGTTTTCCATCACTGGCCTCTTTCAGGAAAAACCCGACCATCCCCTTTCAGACATCAAAGAGGCCAGGCGACTGCTGGCCGAGTTGCCCAAGGAAGATCCGTACAAATATCTGGAAGAGCTCACTTCCTGGCTGGATTCCGTTAAAGATGTAAACGGCTTCCGTCCGGACGCGCGTGCGGAAATCATCATGCTGCTGGATGAAACGGTACAACCGATATATGCGGAATTGCTGCATCTATATCTTGGCGTCCCGCATCTGCAGGACTTCAAGGGCAAGCACCTGTGGCGAGGCCTGCATAACGCCATGCACACATTGACCGAGACCTATTCGGTGTGTGTGCAGGAATATCAGTATGCGGAAAAAAAATCCTTTGAGTACAAGGAGCGCATCCCCATCATCTGCACCAGACTGTTGCGTGCTGCCGCCGAACAGATGAAGCTGGAACTGATGCACTATCAGGATGTCGAGCCTCTGGTCTGGGATTTTCTGTGCAGCTGTTACGTGTTTGCAGAAGCGAACCAGATCGCGCAGAGCATGGTATACGCTTATCCCGGCCAAGTGATCCACACCAGCGCGCAACGGGAATTGGTGCGGGCATTGATGCTGTACGAGTCATCGCCGGGCACGCTGGCACCGGACCAGATCGAGGTGAGCTATCGCATCGCCGGTCGTATGGTCAGCTTTTTCGATTTTAGCGAAGTGCCCGACCCGGATAGC
>JBBRDZ010000034.1:0-19742 GCA_038203435.1 Burkholderiales bacterium | reverse complement strand
ACCACAACGGATGCCAATGGGTATTTCACAGCAACGTTGACTGGTCCGACCACAGCGCTTATCAATATCCCGACCACTGCAAAAATGGTCACCGGCCTGATTGTTGGACGATTCGAGCAAACGGTCGCCGGGTTGGGGGTTGTGAAAATAAAACCGGTGTTGAAGACCCTGGTAGCCACTGGCTCCACGGGACGTCGCGTTATCGTCGCAGCAGCCAAATGCAATAATTGCCACGCGCAGCTTGGCACTGTGCCTGAGTTCCATAATGGTGAACGCAACGATCCGACTGCATGTGCAATCTGCCATACGCCAAATCAGATCAACGATGGCGCTCAAACTAAAAACTATGGCTGGCCTGGTGCTAGCAACACTTACATCCATGGCATACATGCTGCCACCAAGCGCTCGGTTCCCTTTACCTGGGCGGCTTGGGATTTCACCGAGACAGACAATGTCAGCATGATCGAGTATCCGGGCGTATTGAAGAACTGCGAGCAGTGCCACCTGCCTGGCACGGTTAACTTTGCCAATACCGGCGGCTCTGCAATAACGCCGCTGTATACCACTGCATCAGCCGGCAACTCAACCGGCGTAGCTACTGCGGGTCCTGGCGGTATCGACAACTCGTGGGCCATATCGCCTTACATCAATCCTGCCCTTGATTATGGCTTGCCACCAGCTGTATCTGCATCAGGGGTTGTCGATACCTCGACTGCCGGTACCAATCTGGTGAATTCGCCGATCGCATCGGCCTGCTTCTCCTGCCATGACACCAGTCTGGCGAAGGCGCATATGGTATCCAACGGTGGGTCGGTCTACGAGGCACGCAGTACCGCACTTGGCAAAACCGAGACTTGTCTGATCTGCCATGGTGCGGGCAGAGTCGCTGACGTTGCGGTCGTTCATCAATGATCCAGGCATAACGACATTAGCCATACCGGCGCACAGTACAACTTGCCCTGTGCGCCGGAATCAACCAGCTAACCCGGATGCGGCAAAGTATCCGGGTTATTTTTTACATATGAAAAGATCATAATTTTTTTACGGAGAGCGTCATGAAAAACAAACCGGGATTGATCAAGCGCACGTGGACGTTCCTGAAAACGCCGAGTGCCAAATATTCCCTGATCGGCATCGCCAGTGTCTCTTTCATTGCCGGCATAATCTTCTGGGGTGGATTCAATACCGGGATGGAGGCGACCAACAGGCTGGAGTTCTGTATCGGCTGCCATGAGATGCGCGATAACGTCTACCAGGAATACAACAAGACCATACACTATGCGAACCGCAGCGGCGTGCGCGCGATCTGTTCAGATTGCCACGTACCGCATGAATGGGGCCCCAAGATGCTGCGCAAGATACAGGCAAGCAAGGAAATTTGGGGCAAGCTCACAGGCTATATAGATACCCCGGAGAAATTCGAATCCCACAGGATGGAATTGGCGACCCACGAATGGGATCGCATGAAAGCGAATGGTTCGCGCGAATGCAAAAATTGCCACAATTTCGATGCGAAGAGTGCGAAGTATCAGAAGCCGTCGAACTATACCCGGCACATGAAGGCGCAAACAGATGGCAAGACATGTATCGACTGCCACAAGGGTATCGCCCATCACCTGCCGAAAGAATATGTAGACCCGGATGAGGAATGATCCGGTTCAGGGTGTCCGGAATATCCGGTCTGGCAAGACATTCAACCTGCCTGGGAAAGCTCGCATTCCTGAATCTGTATTCAGCTATTGGAACTCACCGGGCCTGATGGGCTATGCAATATGATGACGGTCATCGCCATCCAATTGCGTGATCAATGATGCATGGCTGGACGGGAAGAAAGCTCAGCTCCCGCTTGGCACTGCTTGCAATGGGAAGGCGACGCTTCGCCCAGGCCCGATTCTAATCGGGCAATGTTGTGAATAACCGTGTCGATGTTTGACAAAGTTGAAGCCGGAATCAATTTTCCACTTGCGACACATCGCGGACCGCGCCTTTATCGGCACTGGTCACCATCGCGGCGTAGGCACGCAATGCAGCCGATATTTTGCGCGGACGCCCGGTAGCGGGCTTCCATGCCAGTTTTCCTTTCGCTTCCATCGCCGCGCGACGTATTGCCATTTCGGCATCGGAGATAGCCACATCGATGGTTCGGTTCGGGATGTCGATCTCGATGCGATCGCCTTCCTGCACCAAACCGATGGCACCGCCGCCGGCTGCTTCCGGTGAGACGTGGCCGATGCTCAAGCCGGATGTGCCGCCGGAGAAGCGTCCGTCGGTGAGCAGCGCACATGCCTTGTCCAGTCCTTTGGATTTCAGATACGAAGTCGGATATAGCATCTCCTGCATACCCGGACCCCCTTTCGGGCCTTCGTATCGAATGACCACCAAATCGCCTGCGACGATCCGGTCTGCGAGTATGCCTGCGGTTGCGGCATCCTGACTTTCAAACACCCGTGCAGGTCCGCTAAATTTGAGGATGCTGTCATCCACGCCCGTGGTCTTCACGATACAGCCATCCTGCGCAATGTAGCCGTACAACACGGCCAATCCGCCGTCTTTGGAATAGCAATGGGCTTGGTCGCGGATGCAGCCTTGGACGCGGCCGGCATCAAGTTCGGGGTATTGCGCCGACTGCAAGAACGCGATGGTGGTGCTGATGCCGCCGGGTGCAGAACGGAAGAAGTCCTTTACCTTCGTATCGCCGGTCTGCGCGATATCCCATTGCTTGAGTCCCTTGCGCATAGTCTTGCTGTGTATCGTGCCAACCTCGCCATGCAGCAAGCCGGCACGATCCAGTTCGCCCAGGATTGCAGGGACTCCACCGGCACGATGCACGTCCTCCAGGTGTTACTCGGACGAGGGTGCCACTTTGCACAAGGTCGGCACAAAGCGCGACAGGCGATCCATGTCTTTCATGGTGAAATCTACTTCCGCTTCCCGTGCCACCGCCAGCAGATGCAGCACCGTGTTGGTCGAACCGCCCATGGCGATGCCGCCCGTCTTTTCGATCTCTCTCGCGACCAGTTGCCCCATGTCCTTAAGGTGGACATGCCCGGGCACGAACGGGGTGTACGAGTTGGCGATGGCGATGATGGGTTTGCCGAAATCACCATCGGTCATACCGGTGGCGCGCCACAGCGAGCGCCGGCCATGTTGCGGCCATGGGTGGAAGTGCGGGATCGGTATTGGGGCATGATGCTTATTCCGGGATTTAGCGTAGTATCGATTCTAAACTGACGGTAGAGAATTAACCTATTTTGGGGCAGCATCAATCCGGGACTTTCAGTCACTGTCCGGATATTGAAAATATGAAGGTGCTTGCCCATTGGAGGGCAGGCTGATCTGTCCATTGTTGCAGGGGCCATTCCGAAAATTGCCGTAAGCGAATATGGCATAAGAATTCTAATACGATTTAGGCGCGGGTCCGGGAATTTTCCGATCGTGCACCAAGTTCGGGGAAATAGGTTCACAGCCACGCCGGAATCCAGTAAAGTACTAGTCCCATCCCTAACGATAAGAGCAATAACATGAGCGAAAAAGGGCAACAGCTGCAAGATCCGTTTTTGAATATGCTGCGCAAGGAACATGTGCAGGTTGCGATCTACCTGGTGAACGGCATCAAGTTGCAGGGGCATGTCGAGTCGTTCGATCAATATGTGGTGCTGTTGAAGAATACGATCACCCAGATGGTGTACAAGCACGCGATTTCGACTATCGTACCGGTACGCGCGGTCAGCATCCCCCACGACGAAGCAGAATAATGCAACAGCAGCCGGCCGACACCGAGGCCGCAATACTGGTCAGTATCGATTTTGGCGATAGCGATCACAATGAAAGTCTGATGGAGTTGCGTCTGCTCGCCGAAACCGCCGGTGTGCGAGTCCTGGCCATTGTCGAGACCAGGCGGCAACGACCGGATGCGGCGCTGTTCGCAGGCAGCGGCAAGGTGCAGGAGATCGCCGAACTGGTCGAACGACTGGAAGCCCCGCTGGTCATCTTCAACCACGACCTGTCTCCGGCGCAGATGCGCAATCTGACCGCCAAACTGAATACCCGCGTGATAGACCGGACCATGTTGATCCTCGACATCTTTGCGCAGCGCGCACAAAGCCACGAGGGCAAGGTTCAGGTCGAATTGGCACAGCTCAAGTATCTCGCGGCGCGTCTGGTCGGACAGGGCGCAGACATGGGGCAGCAGAAGTTCGCGGTGGGCGCGCGCGGACCCGGCGAAACCAGGCTGGAGCTGGACAGGCGCAAGATGGACAAGCGTGTCCACCTGCTCAAGGAACGGCTCGAGAAACTCAAGCATCAGCGTGTGGTCCAGCGCCGCGCGCGGAATCGCCACGACGTACTGTCGGTTTCCATCGTCGGTTATACCAATGCCGGGAAATCCACGCTGTTCAACAGGCTGACGCGCGCCAATGTCTATGTGGCCGACCAGTTGTTCGCCACGCTGGATACCACGTCGCGCCGCATGTTCACCGAGGAAGCGGGAGAGGTCGTGGTGTCGGACACAGTGGGTTTCATACGCCAGTTGCCGCATTCCCTGGTTGCCGCGTTTCGCAGCACGCTGGAAGAGACACTGCAAGCCGATCTGTTGCTGCATGTGGTGGATGCCAACAATGCGATACGCGACGATCAGATCGGCGAAGTCAATAAAGTGCTGGCCGAGATAGGTGCGGCGGATATTCCGCAGGTCCTGGTGTTCAACAAGATCGACCTGCAGGGCGATCCGCCCAGCGTACAGCGGGACGAATATGGTAGAATTGCACGCGTTTTTCTGAGTGCCAAAAGTGGTGCGGGTCTGGACGGGGTGAGGCTGGCAATGACGGAAGCCAAGGTTCTGCGCCAGGCCTCCGCAGCAGTTGAAAATCAAATTAAACAAGTGAGCGAGTGAACAATATGGGATTGAACGATCCGCAATGGGGTAACAAGAGCAACGGTGGCCCGCCTGATCTGGAAGAATTGTTGCGCAAACTCAAGTCCAAATTCAATGCCATGCTGGGCGGACGGGGCGGATCGGGTAGAACCGGCGGCGGCGAACCGCCGGCGGGTTTTGCCGGCGGGATGAGCCTGATCGCGATCATCGTGGTGTTGATCTGGCTGGGCAGCGGGTTCTATATCGTCGATGCGAGCCAGCGT
Source organism: Burkholderiales bacterium (assembly GCA_038203435.1). Lineage (GTDB taxonomy): Bacteria > Pseudomonadota > Gammaproteobacteria > Burkholderiales > Gallionellaceae > Gallionella. The sequence goes on along the minus strand of JBBRDZ010000034.1, from coordinate 14,606 downwards.
GGTGTGGTATTGCGCTTCGGCAAGCTGTCCGACACGACCATGTCGGGGCCGCGCTGGCATATGCCGTACCCGATCGAAACCGTGGAGGTCGTCAATTTGAGCCAGGTTCGTACTGTGGAAGTCGGTTACCGCGACAACGTCAAGAACAAGATCATCAAGGAATCGCTGATGCTGACCGATGACGAGAACATCATCGATATCCAGTTCGCGGTCCAGTATTTCCTGAACGATCCCGCAGCCTATCTGTTCAACAACCGCAATCCTGACGAGAACGTGCGCCAAGCCGCGGAGACGGCGATACGCGAAGTGGTCGGCAAGAGCAAGATGGACTTTGTGCTGTATGAGGGTCGCGAACAGGTGGCCGCCTCAGCGACAAAACTGATCCAGGAGATACTGGACCGTTACAAGTCGGGCATCCTGATCAGCAAACTGACCATGCAGAACGCACAGCCGCCCGAACAGGTGCAGGCGGCGTTCGATGACGCGGTGAAGGCCGGGCAGGACAAGGAACGGCAAAAGAACGAAGGACAGGCCTATGCCAATGATGTGATACCGCGCGCCAGCGGCGCTGCGGCCCGGTTGATCCAGGAATCGCAGGGTTACAAACAGAGCGTGATCGCCAATGCCGAGGGTGACGCCAGCCGCTTCAGGCAGGTACAGGTGGAGTATGAGAAAGCGCCCGCGGTGACACGCGAGCGCATGTACCTGGACATGATGCAACAGGTGATGGGCAACACCAGCAAGGTGATGATCGACCAGAAGAACGGCAACAATCTGCTGTATCTGCCGCTGGACAAGCTGCTGCAGACCACCCGTTCCGGCGACAGCGATGCGCAGCCGGTTGCAGCAAAAGCCGATACTTCGCAGGGCAATGACAACACCGCGGCACAGCGCGCGCGCGATTCGCTGCTCAGTCGCGACCGGGAGGCACGTTAATGAATAAGCATATAAGCAACATATTGATCGGTGCGGCGGTCGCGTTGATCCTGCTGAGCATGAGCATGTTCGTGGTGGATCAGCGCCAGAACGCGATCGTGTTCCAGCTCGGTGAAGTGGTCAGCGTCAAAACCGATCCCGGTCTGTATTTCAAGGTGCCGCTGATGCAGAACGTGCGCTTCTTCGATTCGCGCATCCTCACACTGGATACCGGGGAACCCGAGCGATTCATCACCGCGGAAAAGAAGAACGTGATGGTGGACTCCTTTGTCAAATGGCGCATCGTCGACGTGAAACAGTATTACATCAGCGTCGGCGGCGACGAGATTCGCGCAGCGACACGATTGATGCAGACCGTCAATTCCAGCATGCGCGAGGAGTTCGGCAAACGCACCATCCACGAGGTGGTGTCCGGCGAACGCGAACAGATCATGAATGTGCTGCGCGACAAGACCGATGCCGATGCGCGCAAGATCGGCGTGCAGGTACTGGATGTGCGACTCAAACGGGTTGATTTCCCGGTCGAGATCAGCGATTCGGTATATCGCCGCATGGACGCCGAGCGTAAACGCGTGGCCAACGAACTGCGCGCTTCCGGTGCCGCCGAAGGCGAGAAGATCAAGGCCGACGCGGACAAGCAACGCGAAGTGATCCTGGCCCAGGCTTATCGCGATGCGCAGAAGACCAAAGGCGAGGGCGATGCCAAGGCGTCCGCCTTGTACGCGGCGGCATTTGGCCGTGATGCCGAATTCTACGCGTTCTACCGCAGCCTGGAAGCCTACAAGCAGAGTTTCAAGAACAAGAGCGACGTGATGGTGCTGGACCCGAGTTCGGCTTTCTTCAAATATCTGAAAAACCCGAGCAGGATAGGTAAATAGTGTGCTCGAGTATTGGTTGCTGGGCCTGGCGATGATGCTGGTGATCGAGGGTATGTTGCCCTTCGTATTTCCGGCATTGTGGCGGGAAACCTTCAGCAAGCTGGTGACGATGACCGATGGCCAGTTGCGCTTCGTCGGTATCACCGCCATGGTATCCGGACTGCTGCTGTTGTATTGGATCAAATGATGCAGAACTGGCTACTTCCCGAATATGTAGAAGACATGCTGCCCCAGGAGGCATGGGCTGTCGAGGCGATGCGCGCGCAATTCCTCGAGCTGATGCGCAGGTCGGGTTATCAACTGGTCGCGCCGCCGCTGCTGGAATACGCGGAATCGTTGCTGATCGACGGCAGCACTGACATGGAGCTGCGCACCTTCAAGCTGGTCGACCAGCTGAGCGGGCGCACCCTGGCATTGCGCGCCGACATCACGCCGCAAGTCGCGCGTATCGATGCCCATCTGCTCAATCGCCAGGGCGTCGCGCGGCTGTGCTATGCCGGCAGCGTGCTGCACACCCAGCCGGTCGGACTGACCCGCACCCGCGAACTGCTGCAGATCGGTGCCGAATTGTACGGACACAGCGGCCCGCAAAGCGACCTCGAGATCCAGCAATTGATGTTGCAATCACTGGCGCTGTTCGGCCTCAGGGATGTGCATCTCGACCTTGGCCATGTCGGCGTGTTTCGTGCGCTGGTCGGTCATGCCGGGCTGGACAGGGAGCTCGAACGAGCCCTGTTCACCGCATTGCAAAGCAAGGACAGTGCAACGCTGCAGAGTCTGGTGCAGGGTTTGGAAGAACAATTGCGCAAAGCGGTGCTGGCGCTGGCCACGCTGTATGGTGATTGCTCGGCGGTGCTGGTGCAAGCGCGCAAGTTGTTGCCGGATTATCCGGGCATCACAGTGGCACTGGACGAGTTGCAGGCAATCTCCGGCAAGCTGCAGCCGCTGGTATCCAGCGTCGGCATCGACCTCGCCGATTTGCGCGGCTACCACTACCACAGCGGCATGGTGTTCGCCGCATACCATGCCGGCAGTCACGATGCGATCGCGCTGGGCGGTCGTTACGACGATCTTGGCAAGAGTTTCGGTCGCGCACGCGCAGCGACCGGTTTCAGTATGGACTTGCGCCAGCTATACCGGCTGTTACCGCAGTGCGTCACCCGGATGGGTGTGTGTGCGCCGCACCTCGACGATGCCGCGCTGCGCGACAAGATCGCGCAGCTACGTGCGGCCGGCGAAGTGGTGGTGGAAGATCTGCTCGGTGACAAGAGTTTGCGCGGGGAACTGCAGTGTGACCGTATGCTGGTGTTGCGCGATGGCGTTTGGCAGGTGGTTGCGCTTTGATTTATAAAATTTGAAAGTTTGGTAATGGCAAATAATGTAGTGGTGATCGGCACCCAGTGGGGTGACGAAGGCAAGGGCAAGATCGTCGACTGGCTGACCGATCATGCGCAGGGTGTGGTGCGCTTTCAGGGTGGCCACAATGCCGGCCACACGCTGGTGATAGCCGGCAAGAAAACCGTCTTGCACCTGATCCCGTCGGGCATACTGCGCGACCATGTGATGTGTTATATCGGCAATGGCGTGGTGTTGTCGCCATCCGCATTGCTCAAGGAGATGGACGAACTGCAACTGGCTGGTATCGATGTCTACAACCGGCTGAAGATCTCCGAGGCCTGCCCGCTGATCCTGCCCTACCACGAGGCGATCGACAAGGCGCGCGAACTGGCGAAGGGCGATGCCAAGATCGGCACCACCGGTCGCGGTATCGGCCCGGCATACGAGGACAAGGTGGCGCGCCGCGCGATCCGCCTGCAGGACATCTTCTTTCGCGAACGCTTTGCCGCGAAGCTCGGTGAAGTGCTGGACTATCACAACTTCGTGTTGAAGAATTATTTCAATACCGGGACGGTCGATTTCCAGAAGACCCTGGATGACACATTGGCACTGGCGGAACGCATCAAGCCGCTGGTGATGGATGTGCCGCGCGCCCTGTACGAAGCCAACCAGTCCGGCAAGAGCCTGCTGTTCGAGGGTGCGCAGGGCGCGTTGCTGGACATCGATCACGGTACTTATCCGTTCGTCACGTCGAGCAACTGTATCGCCGGTGCGGCCTGCGCCGGCGCGGGTGTGGGACCGCAAATGCTGCATTACGTGCTGGGCATCACCAAGGCCTACACCACACGGGTCGGCTCCGGTCCGTTCCCGACCGAACTATACGATGCCATCGACAAGCGCGACCCGATCGGGGAGGGTCTGGCCAAGCGCGGTCATGAGTTCGGTTCCACCACCGGACGCGCACGGCGCTGCGGCTGGTTCGATGCGGCCGCGTTGAAGCGTTCGATCCAGATCAACGGTGTGTCGGGTTTGTGTGTGACCAAGCTGGATGTGATGGACGGCATGGAAACCGTGCGCCTGGCCGTGGGTTACCGCATCAACGGTGTGGACAGCGATATCCTGCCGGCGGGTGCGGATGCGCTGGCGGATTGCCAGGCGGTCTATGAAGAGATGCCGGGTTGGCGCGAAAGCACGCTGGGTGTGCAACACTATGAAGAGCTGCCCAAGGCGGCGCGCAATTATCTGGAACGCATCGCCGAAGTCTGCGGCGTGCCGGTCGATATGGTTTCGACCGGGCCCGATCGGGACGAGACGATCGTGTTGCGTCACCCGTTCGAGTAACTTGGGGAACAAGATGGACGAAGCAAGCAACGGGGTGCATGGTTCGCACCGCGTTTCTGTTTGAACGGTTTGAATTTGAACGGGTGCAAGGAACAGCTGCCTGCCTGTTGCTTGCACAAAAAGAAACGGCCCGCTTGCGCGAGCCGATTCATGTTTGGTGCCCAGAAGAGGACTCGAACCTCCACACCTTGCGGCACACGGACCTGAACCGTGCGCGTCTACCAATTCCGCCATCTGGGCTTATAAATGCTTCGCAGAAGTATTGCGAAGGCGCGCAATTTAATTGTTAAAGGATACATTGTCAATGAAAAATAAAAAGAACATACGTTTGCAGGACCCGTTTCTGGAACGCGAACGCGAGCAATACGAACAACCGCTGCCCAGCCGCGAATACATATTGCAGATACTCACCGAGCAGGGTGCGCCGGTGAGCGACGAGGAGTTGCTGGAAAAACTGCAGATCGACAGGGATGAAGAAGACCTGTTTTCACGCCGGCTGCGCGCGATGGAGCGCGACGGCCAGATCATGCGCAATCGCAAGCGCGCCATCTGTGTGGTGGACAAGCTCGATCTGGTGAAGGGCAAGGTGCAGGGCCATCCGGACGGATTCGGTTTCCTGATAGCGGAGGATGGCAGTCCCGACATGTTCCTCAGCGAGAAGGAGATGCATCAGGTGTTGCACGGCGATGTGGTGATGGTGCGGCAGAGCGGCGTGGACCGTCGCGGGCGTCCCGAAGCCAAGATCGTCGAAGTGCTGGAGCGTGCCAACAACCGCGTGGTCGGCCGTCTGTACGAGGAACACGGCATCCAGTTCGTGGTCGCGGAAAACCGCCGCATCACCCAGGATATCCTGGTCGCACCCGGTGCGTCCGGCGGGGCCACTGCCGGCCAGGTGGTGATGCTGGAGATCATGCAGCATCCGGACAAACACGCGCAACCGATCGGCCGCATCGTCGAGGTGCTGGGCAACTATGCCGACCCAGGCATGGAGATCGAGATCGCGCTGCGCAAGCACGATCTGCCCTATGAATTCCCCAAGGATGTCGAACGCCAGGCCAAGGCGATCTCGCCCACGGTTGCCGCCGCCGACTGGGCCGGACGCGAAGACATACGCAGCTTGCCGCTGGTCACCATAGACGGCGAGACCGCGCGCGACTTCGACGATGCGGTGTATTGCGCACCGGAAAAGGGCGGCTACCGCCTGGTGGTGGCGATCGCCGACGTCAGCCACTACGTGCAGACCGGTGACGCACTGGACCGCGAAGCGATCCTGCGCGGCAACTCGGTGTACTTCCCGCGCCGCGTGATCCCGATGCTGCCCGAGGAATTGTCCAACGGTCTGTGCTCGCTCAATCCGCACGTGGACCGGCTGTGCATGGTGTGCGACATGCATATCAGCAACAGCGGTGCCATCGAAAGATATCGCTTTTATCCGTCGGTGATGCATTCTCAGGCGCGCCTGACCTATACCCAGGTCGCGGAAATGCTGGCCGAGCCGGACGGCACACTGGCGAAGGGCAACGCGGGCATCGTGCCGCATCTGCAGCATCTCTACGAGCTGTTCCAGAAACTGTTGCAGGCGCGCGCCAAGCGCGGCGCGATCGATTTCGAGACGGTGGAAACTCAGATGATCTTCACCGACGACGGCAAGATCGAGAAGATCGTGCCGGTGATACGCAATGACGCGCATAAACTGATCGAGGAATGCATGCTGGCGGCCAACGTCTGCGCAGCCGGCTACCTGCAGGAGAACAAGCACACGGTGCTATACCGTATCCATCAGGGGCCGACACCGGAGAAACTGGTCGCGCTGCGCGAATTCATGAAAGAGTTCGGCCTGCAACTCACCGGAGAAGACGATCCGCAGGCGGCCGATTATTCCAAGCTGCTCAAGCACATCAAGGGGCGTCCCGATGCTGGTCTGCTGCAAACGGTGATGCTGCGCTCCCTGCGCCAGGCCAAGTACGAGCCGGAGAACATCGGGCATTTCGGCCTGGGTTACGATGCCTACACCCACTTCACTTCGCCGATACGACGCTATCCGGACTTGCTGGTGCATCGTGCCATCAAGGCGGTGCTGCAGGGCAAGAAATATACCCCGGCGCAGAAATGGGCCGAGTTGGGCGCGCATTGCTCGATGACCGAGCGCCGTGCCGACGATGCGACGCGCGATGTCGAGGCCTGGTTGAAATGTTTCTACATGCGCGACCATCTGGGCAGCGTGTTCACCGGCACCGTCTCGTCGGTCACCAGTTTCGGTTTGTTCGTGTCGCTGGATGATCTGTATGTCGAAGGGCTGGTGCACATCTCCGAACTCGGCAAGGATTATTTCCAGTTCGACGCGTCCAAACATCAAATGCTCGGCGAGCGCACCGGACAGCGCTATCGTCTCGGTGACCGGGTTCAGGTGCGCGTTGTCAAGGTGGACATGGAGAGCACCAAGATCGATTTTGTGTTGCATGAGTTGATCGACGCAGCCGGAGAGGGGCGTTCAACGGGCAAAAAGTCTGTGACTGGCAAAGCCTCCAAGGGCAAGACCAAAGAAAAGAAACGCCATGGCTGATCTGCGCCTGATCTACGGCTTTCATGCCGTGACTGCGCGCATCCGCCAGAATCCCGACGGCGTGCTGGAAATCTATCTGCAAGCACAGCGCCAGGATCCGCGCATGCGCGAGATGATCAAGCTCGCCGAAAGCAACGGCGTGCGCGTGATTCCGGTGGAAGAGAAACGCCTCGACGGCATGGCCGGCAATGCGCGCCATCAGGGTGTCGCGGCGCGGGTCGACGCGGCACGCCGCGTGCAACATCTTGAGGATGTGCTGGATACGCTGGAAGAACCGCCGTTGCTGCTGGTACTGGACGGCGTGCAGGATCCCCACAACCTCGGCGCCTGCCTGCGCAGCGCCGATGCATTCGGTGTGCACGCGGTGATCGCGCCCAAGGATCGCGCGGTCGGCATCACCGCAACGGTCGAAAAGGTTGCCAGCGGCGCGGCGGAGACGGTTCCCTATATCACTGTCACCAATCTTGCGCGCACCTTGCGCGAATTGAAGGAACGCGATATCTGGGTGGTCGGCGCGGCGGGTGACGCCGAGCAGGATCTGAATGGCTTCAAGCATGCCGGTGCGCTGGCCTGGGTGCTGGGCGCGGAAGGGGAAGGCCTGCGCCGATTGACACGCGAAACCTGCGATGAACTGGTGCGCATCCCGATGCTGGGCAGCGTCGAAAGCCTGAATGTCTCGGTGAGTGCCGGCATCTGCCTGTTCGAGGCAAGGCGACAGCGCAAGGGCGGAGCGTAAGCAGCTGGCATCCGCCGGTGTACTCCTTGCAGGTGCAGCGCAAGGATGGCGCTCATGGTTTTACAACTGCTTATCCTTGAGGCGTAGAATACTTGTCATGCCTTGATCGTCGTATGCGCATTGCTTAAGCGATCCAGCCAGTTGTTCGAGTTGATCTGGTATTTTGTAACCCCTGTTGATTGCTGCAATGCATGAGGAGGGACGAGCATGATATTCAACGATCGCGATGATGCGGCGCATCGGCTGGCGCAAGCGCTGGTGCAATATCGCGGCCAACACCCGTTGGTGCTGGCCATCCCGCGCGGTGCGGTGCCGATGGCCAGGATCATCGCCGATGAACTGGGCGGTGAAGTCGACGTGGTGCTGGTGCGCAAGCTGCGCGCGCCGGGCAACCCGGAATTCGCGATCGGCTCGGTGGATGAGACCGGCTGGACCTATCTGGGTGAAGATACCGCAGCGGCAGGGGCCGGCAAGCAGTACATCGAAGCTGAAAAGCAAACACAACTCAGGGTGATGCGCGAACGACGCGCCAGCTATACGCCGATACGCCGGCCGCACGATCCGGCGGGACGTATTGTCATCGTGGTGGATGATGGCCTGGCTACCGGTTCCACAATGATCGCAGCACTGCATGCCTTGCGCGCCAAGTCATCGAAAAAACTGATCTGCGCCGTGCCGGTGGCACACCCGGATACGTTGCTCAAGGTGCAATCCTACGCGGATGAAGTGGTATGCCTGAGTGCGCCTGAACTGTTTTATGCGGTGGGTCAATTCTATGCGTTGTTCCCACAGGTGAACGACGAGGAAGTGATCAGACTGCTGAGTTCGGCTTGAGTGAATCTTTAGCGTTGATTCTGCATTGTCAATGACGGCTAAGTGCCATTTGCAGTCCAGATTAGACTTCGCAAAACCGGACGGTCGCGAATGCACCCTAAGTTCCAGAAGCGGCCGGTCACAAACCTTCTCCAATTTCAGAATTACCAAGGCCAAAAGGCATATTGACGCAGTGGATATTGGCGGATAGTGTGCACATCAGATACTCACAAGGGGGCGGCATGAGAAGAAGCATCGGTTGTGTACTAATTCTGATGGGCGCAATGGTAATCACGGAAGACGTTGTGGCAGAGACGGCAAACACATCCCCCCTTGCTTCTTTAGTTGGGAATCCATCGGATCGATCGAGTCCTCCCCCATTGAATTTAGGGGCCCAAAGTGTCGACGTGCACTCTTCGTGGTTCAAACCCGTACTGACCGAGAATAGCGACTCCGCCTGTGAGAGTTTGCTGGAAGATGTACGACAGAAATTTTTTTCCGACTCCTCTTTTAATGAGGCATATGGCGTGCGGGGGCATGGATACCTCAAAACAGGAGAGATACTGGACTGGGAAGTAGATTCCGGACTCGGGCGTGGCGAAATCACGGCGTATGGTAAAACCTATTATCTCGACTACATGAGGCACCCGGGTTGTGGTGGTGCTTGCGAAACAAATCAGCCACTGGTCTCCGACAAACCATTTCCCGAACAGAGCGACTACGCCTATCGGGATACGCTGGCGACAGAGGCTCCGCCCGCTGATAGCTATGAATATACGATCGCAAGACGCTCTGCGGACGATGTCTATCTGTTAGTCGTTGAAACTACAGGCCGAAGGATATCAATCTACCGTTTGGCCCGGGAGGGACGCTGGCAACCAGCTTGCAAGGTTGCCACCGCACCGGAGCACATGACCGAGGCAATGCCAGTTAAAAGTGACAAGGTTGTCGATTCTCTGCAAGCACTGCAGCAAAAGGTCTTTGGTTTGATGCGCGGTGCGGGTGACTGTGGTTCGATGGCGACTCACTGGCGATGGCAAGGCGACGTAGGCAATGCGATGCAAACTGTGCTCTATCGCCCTTGGGTGTTGCGTGAACGCGAACCAGGGCCTGACGCCGATGGCAGCTACGAAAACGATATGAGAAATCTCGAGCAGTGGTCACTGCTGGGCAGCTCAGATTACAAAGCGTTGCAGGACTTCAAGGCGCAACTGATAGATACAACCAAGCAGTTGGCGGCCTTCTATCAAAAGGCCAATGGTTGGTCACAAGAGTTTTCGACCAGCATGGCTCTCGACACGCTTAAAGGTGCCGTCAGTAATGGGGTGCGTTTCTATATGTATGACCCGCATTTCGCTGAAGGCGAAGAGGCGATGCGACAGGCGATTCTGGAAAAGCGGAAGATGGGGGATATTCGCGCGATCAAGTTTGATGCACAAAGCGTCGACGCCCAAGAAAACGGATGGGGCGAAGACCCGGGCTCACATGAGAGCATTTTGAGCATCGCGGTAGATTATCCCGAAGCATTGGGTTTTCTTCTGCAATCGGCTGTTCCCAACGACCACGCCAATGATTTTGGCAAAACCCCCCTTATGTATGCCGTGCAAAGCAACCAAGTCAATGGGGCAAAATTATTGATTAAAGCGGGAGCCGATGTGAACGCGGTAACAACCAAGCCGTCTAACACCTGTTACTACACCTTGCGAACTTTCAACGTAACGCCGCTGCACTACGCTGTCCGCAATGCATCAGCCGAGATGATTAAACTGCTGCTGAATAGTGGTGCACAGCCTTTCATCAAGGCAAACAGTCAGATGGTTGAGGAGAGTCCCCTCGACTGGCTGCACCGCTACACTGCTTCCGATGCTGCCGAAAAAAATCCCAATATTCCCGATGAACAGGTTGGTGAGATCGCAAAGTGGCTTGCTCCGCTGACTGGGAAGCAAGCGGAAGAGACTGCCAGCGCTTATGTTCTGAAGGCAGAGAACTCGTATCAGCAGGGTGATGTGGTAAATGCCTATCGTGATATCTCGCTGGCAGCACAGCTGCAACCGGACAATCAGCGTACGCTATCCGACTTGTCTCTGATTGCCCTGAAAAATAGTAAACTTGGCGAATCGCTCAGTGCCTCCAAAACACTGATTAATAGTCAGGCCGATGACAAGATAAAAGCCAATGCCTGGTTCAATCAGGGACTCGCCTGCGAAAAACACCGTGAACAAAATCAGAACGGATCTCTCGCCTTTAATGGCGATATGTATTGCACCTACGGCGTCCTCCATTCTTATGTAAAGGCGTATCAACTGACCCCAACAGATGGTCGCAAGAATAAGTTGAAAATACTCTTCGACGAACATCTCGTGCCCTACTGCGCAATTCCAGTTTTGGGTAAAAACATCAAGATCAACTTCCAGGCGGGGTCGAATCCAGCTCCGGGAATACGGGGGCAGCAATTGCAGACGTTATATGTACTGCACGATAAAAATCAAATCGTAACTGGAGCGGACCTGGCATGGGATGCTTGGTTTAACAAAGGTGAAAAGAGACGAGTCGTTCCCGAGAAAACTGTTTCCTTCGATCTGGGTGACAGGGTGGTGAGTGTGTTCGAAACCTCGGTAACGTTTGTGCAGTTTCCCTATAAGGTTTTTGGCACAACCTGTACTCAAAATGAGTCGACAAAGTTACCAATAAACGATTAAACAATTAAACAATAGGGGGTCACGATTTCTGATCGTTCATTGAACGTCTGCTTTAGAGCAATCCTGATGTCCGCAATGGGCACGATGGCGCCATCCATGAATCACGGCCCCGTTCAAATTCCCTGAATTTTCCAATGGCCGTTGTAGCTTCAGGCTGCGACTGGCGCTTAAGGCCGAATCGGAGTCATTCGGTATATTCATGCGACCATCAATACTTAGCCCGGTATACGCGGTGAAAACCGCATCGTTCGTATTTTTATCATTCAGCGCTCTGTTCAACGTAACCGCCTTCGCGTTGATGTCGGATGGTCAGGATGAGCGCAAAATTTTTGGCGACATCGAATTTGTATAACGCGATGTAGCCTGTCCGGCCGCGCGAGATAAGCAGTTCACGGTAGCCGTGCTCGACAATGCGACCGACAAGCGGGTGTTGTTTCAGGATTTGCAGTCCGCTGATTAGCACGGCGCCTGTGTGGCTTGCAGCTTCCGGATCGGCGGTAAGCAGGAAGTCGGCGAGTCTTTCTATATCTTGCAGAGCGCGCGGAGAAAAGATCACGCGTGTCATGCAGGCAATTTCCTGGCTTTGGGGCGTTTGACGGGCTTGCCGCTTAATTTTGCTTCGATGTAGCTGAGTACTTCGTCGGCATCGTAGATCAGCCCGTATTCCGCCACTTCTTGTTCGGCGGCAACTGCAGTGGCGAGGAATTCCTGACGGCGTTCTGCCAAGGCAGTTTGCGCAGCCAGTGCTTCAATCATGAAAGCGTGGGGAGCTTGGTTTGCGGCTTCTGCGGCGGATACGATGCGCGCTTTGAGTTCGTCGGGTAGTTTGAGGGTAGTTGTGGATGCCATGGCAATCTCCTATTGATGCAAGTGCTACCAAAGTAACACCGCATTTGGGTGGCGTCAATGACACCAGGAAGCGGAATTGGCCGCAGGGCTTGTGGCCTGTTTGTACTTCTGCCGACTATTCAATTTCGCGAACTGTGCTCCATGCGGTAAAATGCCGCCCTTATGACTTACCCCCAACTATCCGTCGTCATCCCCGTCTATAACGAGGAGCAAGGCTTGCAAGCCTTGTTCGATCGTTTGTATCCGGCGCTGGATGCGCTCGGCATCTCATATGAAATCCTGTTCGTCAACGACGGCAGTCGCGACCGTTCCGCGGCTATCCTGCGCGAGCAGTTCCAGAAGCGTCCCGACGTGACGCGGGTGATTCTGTTCAACGGAAATTACGGCCAGCACATGGCGATCATGGCGGCGTTTGAACATTCGCGCGGCCAGCGTGTCGTTACGCTCGACGCCGATCTGCAGAATCCGCCGGAGGACACGGGTCTGTTGCTGGCGAAGATGGACGAGGGCCACGATTACGTCGGCTCGATTCGCCGCCAGCGCAGCGACAGTTGGTGGCGGCATGTCGCGTCGCGCGCGATGAACGGGCTGCGTGAAAAGATCACCCGCATCAAGATGACCGATCAGGGCTGCATGTTTCGCGCCTATGATCGCAATATCATCGATGCGATCAACAGTTGCAAAGAAGTCAGCACCTTTATTCCGGCCTTGGCGTACAGCTTTGCGCGCAACCCTGCCGAAGTGGTGGTGGGGCATGAAGAGCGCGCTGCGGGCGTATCGAAGTATTCGATGTACAGCCTGATCCGCCTGAACTTCGATCTGATGACCAGTTTCTCGCTGGTGCCGTTGCAGATGTTCTCCATGCTGGGGATGCTGATCTCGGCGTTCTCTGCGCTGTTCTTCGTGTTCCTCGTGGTTCGCCGTCTGATCATCGGCCCGGAAGCGGAAGGGCTGTTCACGCTGTTTGCGCTGATGTTCTTCCTGATCGGCATCGCGTTGTTCGGCATCGGCCTGCTCGGCGAATACATCGGCCGCATCTACCAGCAGGTGCGCCACCGGCCGCGTTATCTGGTCGAGGCGCTGCTTGAAGAGACGGAGAAGGGTCAAGGGAGAAGGGTAAAGGGACGGCTGGCGGATTCTGTCGCGGGAGAGCTTGATCCTTTTGTCCCGGCTGCTCCAGGAAGGAAAAAGGAAAAAGCCAAACCTGCTGAGGACGCGGCTCATCCTTCGTTGTTTACGGATAGCCAGGAATGAGCCGGGCGGTAGTATTCGCTTACCATAATGTAGGAGTCCGTTGCCTCTCGGTGCTGTTGGCGCACGGAGTTGACGTTGCGCTGGTGGTTACGCACCGCGACAACCCGAAAGAAACCATCTGGTTCGATAGCGTGGCCGAACTGGCCGATTTGCATGGCATACCGACCATCACGCCCGACAACCCGAACAGCCCGGAGGTCGTCGCCCGGATCCGTGCCTTGCAGCCGGATTTCTTTTTTTCGTTCTATTACCGCGAGATGCTCAAGCGCGAGCTGCTGGAGATACCCGATCACGGCGCGCTGAACATGCACGGTTCGCTGCTGCCGAAATACCGTGGCAGGGTGCCGGTGAATTGGGCGATAATTCACGGCGAGATATCAACCGGGGCGACGCTGCACTACATGACCGAGAAGCCGGACAACGGCAACATCGTGGCGCAGCAGGCGGTGCCCATCCTGCCCGACGATAACGCGCTGCAGGTGTTCCAGAAGGTGACGATAGCGGCGGAGATGGCGTTGAATGCTGTGTTGCCGGATTTGCTGGCGGGCAAGGCGAAAGCCGTGCAGCAGGACTTGAGCAAGGGCGGGTATTTCGGCGGACGCAAGGCGGAAGACGGGATCATCGACTGGTCGCAGTCCGCGCAACAGATACACAATCTGGTGCGCGCGGTGGCGCCGCCCTATCCGGGCGCGACGACGCTGCTGATGGGCCGACCGATGCGCATCCTGCAGACGTTGGTGACGAAAAGCGCCGCAGCTGAAACGGAGTTACCCTGCTTCTATGTCAAAGAGGGCAGGGCATATGCGATCTGCAAACGGGGCGCGCTGCGTGTAGTACGCTTCGAACTGGATGGTGTGGAAATGAGCGCGGTGGAATTCGCGGCACGATATGGCGCGCAAAGAATTGAATTCAATTGTTAAGGAAATAAAAATGAAAAAAGTATTGATACTCGGTGTGAACGGTTTCATCGGCCACCATCTTTCCAACCGCATCCTCGCCACCACCGACTGGGAAGTGTACGGCATGGACATGAGCACCGACCGTATCACCGACCTGATCGGCAAGCCGCGCTTCCATTTCTTCGAGGGCGACATCACCATCAATCGCGAGTGGGTCGAATACCACGTCAAGAAATGCGATGTGATCCTGCCGCTGGTGGCGATCGCGACGCCGTCAACTTACGTCAAGCAGCCGCTGCG
>JBBRDZ010000033.1:0-20622 GCA_038203435.1 Burkholderiales bacterium | reverse complement strand
TCCAAGTGGCTGGAATATGCCACGAAACACCGGTGGTACCTTGAAATCGAACCAAATTGGCAGTCGATGTTCGCTCAGCAGGTTCGAAAAAACAGGCTCGGCTTGTGAATCTGGGCGAATTTCAACAGCCTGTTAGAGATTGGAATAACCATCGGTTGATTATTGATTTGAGTGATGCGACTGATTAGATCCCCCTTTTATGATTGGATGACTTATTGATCTTTCCATAATAGAAGACAGTACTCCGGCAATCCGGCTGTCACCATCTCATCTTCCGCACCAGCTGGGTATACGGTGCGCGCGGCGGAAATTTCGCCAAGACCATGCTGCGGCTGGCGCAGCAACGCGACAGTCTCAACGTCATCGACGACCAGATCGGTGCGCCCACCGGCGCAGACCTGCTGGCCGATGTCACCGCACACGCCATCCGTGTCGCACTAAAACGTCCCGAGCTGTCCGGAATCTATCATCTGGTCGCGGGGGGTGAAACCTCGTGGTATGGCTATGCGAATTTCGTGATCGACTTCGCACGACATGCAGGTATCGATCTCAAGGTCGCGCCCGGTGCGATCACGCCGGTGCCCAGCAGCGCATTCCCCACCCCCGCCCAACGTCCGCACAATTCGCGCATGGATACGGCGAAGCTGCGGAAAACGTTCGATCTGAATTTGCCGTCGTGGGAGTTCGGTGTGACGCGGATGCTGAGCGAGGTGCTGGAAAAAATGTAGGTTGGGTTAGCCGAGCGTAACCCAACAATTGATTATCACAATCCACCAGACAGCTTTGTAGATGATGTTGGGTTACGCGAAAAACCGCTAACCCAACCTACACACTCCTACAATCCTTTCCCCTTTTACCTTTCCCCTTTTACCTTTCCCCTTTTACCTTTTACCTTTTACCTTTCCTCTCGCTTTTTATTCCCCGACGATCTGCAAACTCACGCCCAGGTTCTTCCATTGTTTCACTTCATCCTGTAACGCGGTTTCGGTGAGCGGATTTTGTGCCAGCCAATCCGGATCGATCGCGAGGTGGAATTTGGTACCGCTGAAGCGTGCGTGCATCTCGGGCAGCACGATGTCGCTGCGGTTGCGGTAGAACAATACCGCCAGGCGCAGGCTCATTGCGAGTACGCTGTTCTCCTTGTCGGTCAGCATGCCCTGCAACTTTTTCAGATTGCCACGGTGCGCCAGTGCCAGCAGGCTCAGCCTGGCTTGTTCCTTCTTGGAAAATCCCGGCATGTCGGCATTGGCGAGGATGTAGGCGGTATGTTTGTGATAACCGCTGTGTGCCACGCGGATGCCGATGCCGTGCAAACTGGCGACCCGGCCCAGGGTGTGCAGTGCCTCCTCGCTGGCGTCGTCGCCGAGGAATTGCCGGGCCAGCAGGTTCGACAGTTTGGTGACGCGCCCGACCTGGCTGGTGTCGACGTGATAGCGCCGCATGAAGTTCTGCACCGTCACATCGCGCATGTCGTTGTTGTGAAAGCGTCCCCACAGGTCGTACAACACGCCTTCGCGCAACGCACTGAGCGCGGGTTGCATGGAGTCGATCTCCATCTCGCGGAAGGCCGCATACATGATGGCGAAACCGCCGGCCAGCGTGGCGGCGCGATCGGGGCGCAGGCCGGGCAACTCGATCCTGGTCATATCCGCTTCCTTGAGCAGACGCACGCGCAGTTTTTCCAGGCCGGCGCGGGTGATGCCGCTCTTGCTGTAACCGTTCGCTTCGAGTATCTCGGCGATGGATTTGGCCGTGCCGGATGAGCCCAGCGCATATTGCCACTCACCGCGGTAGTCGGTGGCGATCGCCTGCACCTCGCCGCGCGCGGCGTTCTCGGCTTTTTCGAGTCTGCGCTCGGTGAGCTTGCCGTCCGGAAAGAATTGCACGCTGTAACTGACGCTGCCCATGTACAGGCTTTCCAGCTTGAGCGGCGTCAGGCCGTTGCCGATGATGAATTCCGTCGAGCCGCCGCCGATATCCATCACCAGCAGATTGTCATCCGATCTGGGCAGGCCGTGCGCGACGCCCAGATAGATCAGCCGGGCTTCCTCGAGTCCGGAGATCACCTCGATCGGGAAGCCCAGCACATGTTCGGCCTGCACGATGAAATCCGGGGCGTTCTTGGCGACCCGCAGGGAGTTGGTACCGACCGCGCGCACCGCCACGCTGGGCAGATCGCGCAGCCGTTCGGCAAATCTTGCCAGCGCGGTCAGGGCGCGTTGCTGCGCCTCGGCACTGAGGAATTTGTCGTCGGAAAGGCCTTCGGCGAGGCGTACCTGCTCGCGCAAACCATCCAGCATGTAGAGCTGGTCGCCTTCGGCGCGCGCGATCTGCAAGCGAAAACTGTTCGAGCCCAGATCGACGGCGGCGAGTATGGATTGCGCTGGTTGCACTATTGCTGCTGGATCTCGCGGTCGATCTCGTCCACGGTGATATGGCGCACGTCGCGTCCTTTGACCATATAGATCACATATTCGGACATGTTCTTGGCGTGGTCGCCGATGCGTTCGATCGCCTTGGCGACGAACAGGATCTCCAGGGAAGTGGAGATGGTGCGCGGGTCTTCCATCATGAAGGTGATCAGATAACGCATGATGGCGCGGAATTCCTCATCCACCTGATCGTCCTGCCGTACCACCTGTGCGGCCATCACCACATCGAGTCGTGCGAACGCGTCCAGCGATTTGCGCAACATGTCCAGCGCGATATCCGCCGCGTGCTTGATCTCGTGATAACGCGGGATGGCCAGCCCCTGCTTTTGCGACAGCAGCTTGGCCATGCGCGCGATCTTTTCGGCTTCGTCGCCGATGCGTTCCAGATCGGTGATGGTCTTGATCACCGTCATCACCAGCCGCAGGTCGCCGGCTGCCGGCTGCCGGCGCGCGATCACCTGGCTGCATGCCTCGTCGATCTTCACTTCCATCGCATTGACGCGATGGTCATCGTCGATCACCCGGGTCATCAGGGCGACATCGCCGTTGACCAGTGACTCGACGGCGCTCTTGATCTGGCTTTCTACCAGCCCGCCCATTTGCAACACATGCGCGCGAATGGCTTCAAGGTCGGCATCGAATTGGCGGGAAATGTGGTCATTGCTGGTCATGGTGTTTCCTTAATGAATGCAACTGCGCAGGATATCTGAATATTGTTAAGGGTAGATGACAGTTGAACTACCCTCTGAAATAACTACTAGGGAATATCTGATTAAGTCCGTTCATCCTGAGCTTGTCGAAGGACGGGCTGTGTAATTTATTGATTGCATGTCGTTCTCCATTCATGGTTTGACATAACCAGCCACTTGGTGCAAGTTTCATCGCACCTAGTGGAATGGCTAGTAGTTTCATCAAGCTCACCACGAACGGAGGACTTATTCAGTGTTTCCCTAGCCATTCGACTAGACGGCAAAGCCGCCAAGTCGCTGGTTATCCCCAACCCTCCTCCGTTTGAGTGGGAGGGAGCAAACGTCCCTTCTCCGACGGGGAGGGGGTTAAGAACTTTTACACGGTCATCGTCTTCACGCCTTGCGCCGTGCCGAGTAACAGTACATCGGCGCCGCGCCGTGCGAACAAGCCGTTGGTCACGACACCCGCGATGTGATCCAGGCTGGCTTCCAGTTCCACCGGGTCCATGATGCTCAGCCCGTGCACATCCAGGATGATGTTGCCGTTGTCGGTGGTGAAACCTTCGCGCAATTTGGGTTGCCCGCCCAGCGCGACCAGCTGGCGCGAAACCGAACTGCGTGCCATGGCGATCACTTCGATCGGCAGCGGGAACTTGCCCAGCACGTCGACCAGCTTGCTTTCGTCGCACACGCAGATGAATTTCTTGCTCGCCGCCGCGACGATCTTCTCGCGGGTCAACGCACCGCCGCCGCCCTTGATCATATGCAGATGCCGGGTGATCTCGTCCGCCCCGTCCACATAAACCTGCAGGCTGCCCGCATCGTTGAGCGGCAACACGTCGATGCCGTGTCCCTTCAACCTTTTTGCCGATGCTTCCGAACTGGCGACCGCGCCGCGTATCTTGTGCTTGATCTTGGCCAGCTCATCGATGAAAAAATTGGCGGTGGAACCGGTGCCCACGCCGACGATACAATCGAACGGTACATATTCGATCGCCGCTTTGGCGACCGCGCGCTTCAACTCATCCTGATTCATCATGCCTTGTTCCCTATACGATAATATTCATTCCTGGCCGTGATTATTGCAGGAATTGAAATGCTTGGGGGAGTTTTGCTTGCGCATTCCGGCGGTGACGCAATATCAAAAGGGCGGATCGCTCCGCCCTTTGATACCCCGGGGGTAGCCTATTCCGGCGGCTTACCACTGATAGGAAATGCCGATGGAAACCACCGGCCACCATTTGAAATTCTTCAGGTCGGATTCCAGCTTGGCGTTTTCCGCAGCAGTATCACTTTGCAGGCTGGCGCACTGGAGCGCGGGGAAACTGGCGCTGCAGGTCGCCACCAGGCTGGTCTTGGGCTGTCCCTGGAACAGCACGCCGAGATCGGATGTCAGTCCCCAACCCTTGTTTTTTGCCACCGGATTGCCCCAGCCGATGCCAAGATAGGGTGCGACCTTGTTGAAGGTCATCGAGCCATGTATCGAGCCGACATCGGACGCCAGGTAGGTGGTGCCGTTGATGGAGTAGCTGCCGCCGGTCGGCAGCGCATTCAGGGTGGCCTGGTTATTGTTGTACAACACGCCGGCGCTGGTGCGGAAACTGCCGGCGAACGGATACCAGTCGGCGATCACGCTGGCCGACTGCAGTTGCAGCTTGAAGTCGTAGTTCACCGAGCTGGAGTTGCCGTTATATTTGTAAGTGAACGTGTTCAGCCCGATGCGGGTACCGAAATGGTCGGTCAGGCCCAGATTCAGTTCTGCACCGAAGCCCAGCGTGCCGAGCTTGGCGGTAACACCCAGGTCGGATCTGCTGTTCGTGTCCGGGGATTTTTTGTCGGTCACCGCAGCAACTTCGGTCGGCGGTTGCGGAGCGGCCGCGGGCGCGACCGGTGTGGTTTCGGCCGGCGTCTCATCGGATCCGCTGCCCGGTATCAGCGCCAGCGCCGCGCCTGCTGCCGTGGCGGAACCGGCCGCCGCAGTGCCGGCCACTGCGCCCGCAGTCGCGGCGCCTGCGGCTGTACTGCCTGACAACACGTCTTCGACGGGGGCGGCTGCCGGTTCAACGGTCGCTGCAGGCGCTGCCACGGGCAAGGGTTCGGGAGCGGGAGCAGGTGCAGGTGTCGGCGCTGGAGCTGGAGCAGGAGCAGGGATCGCAGCCGGTTGCAGCGGTATCGACAGCAACTCGCCGAACGTACCGGCGGGTATCGCCGTGGCGGGAAGCAGCGTGGCCAAAGCGGAAGCGCTGGGCACCTGCGCGCTCTGACCCGCAGCGACGATGGCCGATCCGGCCGCGTTGGTCATGCCTATGCTGCCTTTCAAAACCTGGCTGTACATGGTTTTTCCGGACATGGCGACCATGAATTCGGTGCCGCGTATGCCGATGGTAGCGTTCGGAGTCGACAGCCTGAACGCCCGCTTGTCATGTTGGCCGATCAGACCAGTGATGAAACGCATGCCGCCGCGGAACACCGAGAAGATGATGCTGCTGTTTTCGATCTTGTTCCTGTCGTAATGGTACTCGCGCACATTGAAAGTGGAATTGGCCTGCATGGTGACGACCTGGCCGTCCTCGAATTTCAGCAGTGCGGCGCTGTTGTCGCCGGTGCTGACCAACGAACGGGAAACGAGGTTTTCGCTGCCGTCCACCCGGTGAGCGGGATTGTTGCCCTGCGTCACGAACACGTTGCCGTTCACCACGTAGATCCGGCTGACTTCCGTCGCGGCCTCAGCCGCCGCGGTTGTCGGTGCGGCGGTTGAGACGGCGGGGAGCATGGCCAGGGCCAGGGTTATCGCGCGGATATTTTTCATGGGTAGTTACCGTGTCGGGTGGTGATGCGGGAATCCATCCCGCTACAGACGTGAATGTAATCTTGGTGTGTTGGCACGTCAATAGCTGCCCCGGCGTCGCGAGGCAGCCGCGCAAACAACTCATACGCGGTGCATGCATCCGATAGCGATTCAGCGGTAGCCGGTCCGGCAGCGGCCGGTCCGGGAGTGGTAAGATATCCGCACGATTTCTACAAGACGGCAGGAACGAAAATGCAGATACGCACCGTTGCAACCTCCCCCTTTACCGATCAAAAGCCCGGCACTTCCGGCCTGCGCAAACGCGTGCCGGTGTTCAGGCAGACGCACTACCTGGAGAATTTCGTGCAGTCCATCTTCAACAGTATCGCCGCGCCGGCGGGCGCGACGCTGGTGCTGGGCGGGGACGGACGCTATTACAACCGCGAGGCGATCCAGATCATCCTGAAGATGGCGGCGGCCAACGGGTTCGGTCGCGTGCTGGTCGGTCAGGGCGGCATACTCTCTACCCCGGCCGCTTCCTGCGTGATCCGGAAATATGCGACATACGGAGGCATCATCCTGTCGGCCAGCCACAATCCGGGCGGGCCGGACGGCGACTTCGGCATCAAGTACAACACCGCCAACGGCGGACCGGCGCCGGAAAAGATCACCGACGCGATCTTCGCGGTGAGCCAGGCCATCACGCAATATCGCATCGCCGATGCCGGCGATATCGCGCTGGACCAGTTGGGCGACAGCACGATCGGCACCATGCAAGTAACGGTGATCGACCCGGTCGCCGACTATGCCGACTTGATGGAGTCGCTGTTCGACTTCGCCGCGATCCGCTCGCTGCTGGGCAGCGGATTCAGGATCAAGTTCGATGCGATGCACGCGGTGACCGGGCCTTACGGCAGGAAGATCCTGGTGGATCGCCTCGGTGCGCCGGCGGAAAGCGTGATGAACGCGATCCCGTTACCGGATTTCGGCGGCGGCCATCCCGATCCCAACCTGACTTACGCGCATGAACTGGTCGAGATCCTGTACGGCGCGGACGCACCCGATTTCGGCGCGGCCTCGGATGGTGACGGCGACCGCAACATGATCCTCGGCAAGCATTTTTTCGTCACGCCGTCCGACAGTCTCGCGGTGCTCGCCGCCAACGCGCATCTGGTGCCGGGCTATCGCAACGGGTTGGCGGGGATCGCGCGTTCGATGCCGACCAGTGCGGCGGCAGACCGTGTCGCCGAGGCGCTCGGCATCCCCTGTTACGAAACGCCGACCGGCTGGAAGTTCTTCGGCAACCTGATGGACGCGGGCAAGGTGACGCTGTGCGGCGAAGAGAGTTTCGGCACCGGCTCGGACCACATCCGCGAGAAGGACGGGCTGTGGGCGATCCTGTTCTGGCTGAACATACTCGCGGCACGCAAACAATCGGTGCAGGCGATACTGATGGAGCACTGGGCGCGTTTCGGGCGCAATGTGTACTCGCGCCACGATTACGAGGACATTCCCGCCGATGCGGCGAATGGCGTGATGAAATTGCTGCACGATAGTTTCGCCGCGCTCACGGGCAAGCAGTTCGGACCACTTCGACAAGCTCAGGACAGGCATTTGCAGGTGGAGCGATGCGACGATTTCAGCTACACCGATCCGGTGGACGGCAGCGTCAGCACCGGGCAGGGCGTGCGCATTCTTTTCACCGACGGGTCGCGCATCGTGTTCCGACTGTCCGGCACCGGTACCGGCGGTGCGACCCTGCGCCTCTATCTGGAGTCGTTCGAACCCGACGTTGCCAAACACCATCTCGACGCGCAGCTATCGCTGGCCACGTTGATCGGCATCGCGCTGCAGATATCCGAGTTGCGCCAGCGCACCGGACGCGAACAACCCACCGTCATTACTTAGGGACAATGTGCCGAGCGGCTATAATCGGCGCTGACTTGTCTATCCGTGCCGGCACGGACCCATTTGAAGGAGTACATCATGATCAACCGAAAAATCATCCAGACCCCGGACGCGCCCGCCGCGATCGGCACCTATTCGCAGGCCGTGCAAGTCGGTGACACCGTCTATCTGTCCGGCCAGATCGGACTCGACCCTGGCACCATGCAGATGGTCGAGGGTATCGAGGCGCAGATCCACCGCGTGTTCCAGAATCTGCGCGCGGTGGCCAGCGCGGCCGACAGCAGTTTCGACGACCTGGTGAAACTCAACGTATATCTCACCGACCTCAAGCATTTCACCAAGGTGAATGAGGTCATGTCCAGCTATTTACGCCAGCCCTATCCGGCGCGAGCGGTGGTGGGCGTGGCCGAGTTGCCGCGCGGTGCGCTGGTGGAGATGGATGGCGTGCTGGTGGTCCGGTATTAGCAAGCCGCACTGGTGCAGGGCGTAACGCCATTACGATTCCAATTGAACGCTCCTGCAAAAATCTCGCCCGCCACGCTGGCCAAACTCGCCAAGCTCGGCATCCATCATCGCGCCGACCTGCTGCTGCACCTGCCGTTGCGCTACGAGGACGAGACGCATCTGGCGCCGATCGCGACCGTGCAGCCCGGCGAGACTGTGCAGGTGCAGGGCGCCGTCACGCACTGCGAGATCGCGTTTCGGCCGCGCCGCACGCTGCTGTGCCGGATGCGCGACCAGGACGGGGAACTGTATCTGCGCTTCCTGAATTTCTATCCCAGCCAGCAGAAGCAACTGGCCGTCGGCAAACAGATACGCGCCGTCGGCGAGGTGCGCGCGGGCTATTACGGTTTGGAGATGGTGCACCCGAAATGCCGTGCCGTGGACGACGACACGCCGTTGCAGGCCAGTCTCACGCCGGTCTACCCGACCACGGCCGGACTGGCCCAGCCGTTGTTGCGCAAGCTGATCGTCAACGCGCTGGAATCGTTGCCGTTGCCCGACACCCTGCCGGATGCGCTGCTGAAGCGGCTGGAACTGGCCGGTTTCGCCGACAGTCTGCGCCTGTTGCACAATCCGCCGCCGGACATCTCGGCGAGCTCGCTGGAACAACGCAGCCACAGTGCGTGGCGGCGCATCAAGTTCGACGAGCTGCTGGCACAGCAGTTGTCGATGCGCGTGTATCACCGCGAACGCGGCAAACGCAGCGCGCCAGCGTTGCCGCCGCGCCGGCAACTCACCGCAAGTCTGACCCGGGCGCTGCCGTTCGCGCTGACCCAAGCACAGTTGCGCACCTACGCCGAGATCAGTCACGACCTTGCGCAGCCGCATCCGATGCAGCGCCTGCTGCTCGGCGATGTCGGCAGCGGCAAGACCATCGTCGCGGCGCTGGCCGCGCTGCAGGCGATCGAGAACGGTTACCAGGTCGCGTTGATGGCACCCACCGAGATCCTCGCCGAGCAACATTTCCTCAAGCTCAGCGACTGGTTGCAACCGCTGGGCATCACCCCGGTGTGGCTGTCCGGCAGCCTGAAGAAAAAGGAAAAGCTGTCCGCCGCAGAGCGCATCGCCAGCGGCGAGACGCTACTCGCGATCGGCACCCATGCGCTGTTCCAGGACAAGATCAGTTTCCACAGGCTCGGTTTGGCGATCGTCGATGAACAGCACAAGTTCGGTGTGCAGCAGCGGCTCGCGCTGCGCAAGAAAGGTCAAGTTGCTCATAATTCCGTTCGTCCTGAGCTCGTCGAAGGGCATGAGCCTGTGACGAAACTGGTTGGACAAGCTCACCACGAACGGCCCGGTGAATCGGCTGAATTAAATTCCAATGAACCGCACCAGCTGATGATGAGCGCGACGCCGATCCCGCGCACGCTGGCGATGAGCTATTACGCCGATCTGGATGTGTCGACGATAGATGAATTGCCGCCCGGCCGCACCCCGGTGATCACCAAGCTGGTCAGCGACGAGCGCCGCGACGAGGTGATCGAGCGGGTGCGCAGCGCGTGCATGGAGGGGCAGCAGGCGTATTGGGTGTGCCCGCTGATCGACGAGTCGGAGACACTGCAATTGCAGACCGCGCTGGAGACCCATCAGTTGCTCAGCGAGACATTTCCGGAATTGCGTATCGGGCTGGTGCACGGCAAACTGGACAGCGCCGAAAAGGTGCGCGTGATGGCGGCGTTCAAGGCGGGCGAACTGCAGCTGCTGGTCGCCACCACGGTGATCGAGGTCGGCGTGGATGTGCCCAATGCCAGTCTGATGGTGATCGACCACGCCGAGCGCATGGGACTGGCGCAACTGCATCAGCTGCGCGGCCGGGTGGGGCGCGGCGCCGCGCAAAGCCTGTGCATCCTGCTGTACCAGCGACCGCTCTCCGAATTGGCGCGGGCGCGCTTGAAGATCATCTTCGAGAGCAACGACGGTTTCGCGATCGCCCAGCATGACCTGCAATTGCGCGGCCCGGGCGAATTGCTCGGCGCGCGCCAAAGCGGGGTGGCGATGCTGCGCTTCGCCGACATCAGCGCGGATCAGGATCTGCTGGAACACGCCAGGCAGGCTGCCGATGAACTGCTGCGCGATTTCCCCGAAAGTGCGCGCGCGCATTTGCAACGCTGGATGGCCAACAAACATGACTACCTGCATGTCTGAGCACGCTCATGATACCTATTGGCACGGTGCCGCATTGGGTTGCGGCATCGATCTGGCGGTGTGGTTGCGCGATCGCGGTTCGCTGACGCAACGCATCCAGCAACGCTGCGAACGATTCGCGGTACACGGGGTGCGCAGCGGGCTGGCATGCATCGCACTGGACGAATCCGCACTGCTGGGTATCGCCCCCCGGCAGCTCGCGTACTCGCGCGAGGTATTCCTGTATGCCGACGGCCGGCCGGTGGTGTTCGCGCACAGCGCGTGCACGCATGCGAGCCTGCGCGGTCCGTGGTCCGATGTGCACAAGCTGGGCAGCAGGCCGCTCGGCGCATTGCTGTTCGCGCATCCGCTGGTGCAACGCAAGCCGCTGCATTACCGCGCATTGTGCGGGCCGCACCCGCTGTATCGCAGCGCGGCCGGGATGCTGGAATACCCGCCGCACCGGCTGTGGGCGCGCCGTTCGCTGTTCTATCTGCACGATGCGCCGTTGCTGGTCACGGAAATCTTCATGCCGGCGATCCTGCTGCTGGACAAACTTGCCTGAGAGCAGCATGACGTCAGGTCACCGATTCTGGTACGGGCTGTTCGGGTATATCATCGCACCCGACTTTGTTTGCGGCGGTGCCAACCCCGATATCCGACATGAATCTTGAACGACACCTGCTCTGGGCGATCTGTATCACGCTATCGATCAATGCCGCGGCGATGCTTTCGCCCATTATCAACAGCGGCGACGCGCTCACTTACGCGGCGCTCGCACAGCACATCGTGCAAAGCCATGACTGGGCGAGTCTGGTGCTGGATGGCCAGGGCTGGCTGGACAAGCCGCATCTGCCGTTCTGGATCACCGCGCTGTCGTTCAAGGTCGGCGGTGTCGGCGCGTTCACCTATATCCTGCCGGGTTTTGTATTTCATCTGATCGGCGCGTATTACAGTTATCGCCTGGCCAGATTTTTTTACGACAAGCAGACCGCATTGCTGGCGGTGTTGATCTATGTTTCGGTCTTCAACCTGATGGATGCGAGCATCGAGGTCAAGGCGGAAACCTATCTGACCGGGATGATCATGCCGGCCTGTTATTACTGGCTGCGCTACGACCGGCAAACGAGGATCAAGTACCTGCTGCTGGGCGCGCTGTTCACCGCGATGGCGATCATGACCAAGGGGATATTCACGCTGTTCACCATCAGCAGCGGTCTGGTGTGCCTGTGGTTGTTCCGCAAGCAGTGGGCCAGGTTGTTCAGCTTCAAGTGGCTGGCAGCGCTGCTGTTGTCGTTGTTGCTGGTCGCGCCCGAATTGATCGCGCTGAACCTGCAATTCAACCAGCCTGTGCCAGGCGCGGGCCCGGCGTCGCCGCTGTCCAGCTTCAAATTCTTTTTCTGGGACAGCCAGTTCGGGCGGTTCTTCAATACCGGTCCGATCCAGAATCACAACGGCCATCCGTTCTACTTCGTGCTGGTGTTCCTGTGGGCATTCCTGCCCTGGACCCAGCTGTGCTTCGCGGCGGTGCGTGATCAGATCGGCGCGTTCGGCAAAGCCGCTGCTGCCGAGCGCGACGCTTTTGTATTTTTGTGCGGAGCGTTCGGCTTCACGTTCCTGATGTTCAGCGCCACCAAGTTCCAGTTCGATTACTACATCGACATCATCCTGCCGTTCGCGGCGATATTGTGCGCGCGCTATCTGTCCTCGGCCCGGATCGGCCGTCCGCTGTATGTGGCGCAGATGGGCCTGGTCGGCCTGCTCACCTTGTTGGCGCTGGCGCTGGGCATCTATGTGATGAACTATATTTTGCTGGCGGTGCTGGCCGTGATGCTGGGCATTTTTCTGTATTACATCTACCGCACCGGAGCGGCGGCACTCAATCACCGGGTCATCTTCTATTCGGTCGCGGCGATCAACCTGCTGTATGTGTTCCTGGCGTTGATGACTGCGCTGACGTTCATGCAATACAGCGTGGCGTATAACGCTGCCGGGATATTCAACCGGCAACCCGGCATGCCGGTGTATGTATTCCAGATGCCCGAAGTGGCCAGAGAGCTGGCGCTATACAGCGCGGCACCGTGCTACCGGATAGATTCGGGCGAAGCGCTGGCGCAGGTCAGGGGCAGTTATCAACTGCTGGTCAGACACGACCAGGCCGGCCAGCTGCAGTCGCAGGCCGTGCGGTTCAGTCCGCTGGCGAACATGGAACTGGTGGTGCACAAGACCGGGACGTTCAACCGCTTGTTGCAATTGGCCCGAGGCAGCGGGCCGCTGGAATCGATCGATTTTGTGCAGGCATCGGCACGCTGATGCAACGCGGTCGAGGGGGATGACCGGATCTCGGTGACCAATGAGGGAATGAATATCAAAGAACGGAATATCAAAGAACGCCTGGCGCTGTACCTGCAGCTCACCCGGCTGAATCGCCCGATCGGGATCCTGCTGTTGCTGTGGCCGACCCTGTGGGGGCTGTGGATCGCCGCAGCGGGACACCCCGACTGGTCCATCGTGCTGATCTTTGTGTTGGGCACGGTGTTGATGCGTTCTGCGGGATGCGCGATCAACGACTATGCGGACCGCGACTTCGACAAGCACGTCAAGCGCACCCGCGAGCGTCCTGTTACCAGCGGCCGCATCTCGCCCCTAGAGGCGGTCTGGGTCGCGGTGTGCCTGTCGCTGGTCGCCTTCGTGCTGATCCTGCCGCTGAACACCCTGACACTGCAGCTGTCGTTCCCGGCGATGTTGCTTGCCGCCAGCTATCCCTATACCAAACGCTTCCTTGCCATCCCGCAAGCCTATCTCGGCATCGCGTTCGGCTTCGGCATCCCGATGGCCTTCGCGGCTCAGCTGGGCGCCGTGCCGCCGGTGGCGTGGTTGCTATTGATCTCGAATGTATTCTGGGCGATCGCCTATGACACGGAATACGCGATGGTGGACCGGGACGATGACGTTCGCCTCGGCATTCATTCGGCGGCATTGCTGTTCGGCAGATACGATGTCGCCGCGGTGATGGTCTGCTATGTGATCACGCTGGTCCTGCTGGTCATGGCAGGGCAGATGGCCGGGCTGGGCTGGTGCTATTACGGTGGCCTGGCGCTCGCCGCGCTGATCGCGGTCTATCACTACACATTGATACGTTCGCGGCAACGCGATCCCTGCTTCAAGGCCTTCCTGCACAACAACTGGCTGGGCGCGACGGTGTTTGCCGGCATCGCGCTGGATTATCTGTTGCGTAACTGAAGCGGCGGGATCACATCGATCGGCCACGCGACCCGGTAACAATTTGTTGCAATTTCTGACGAACTTCCTGATCCGTCAACATACCAACGCTACCTCAGCGTCCGCCTTATCCTGGTCCTGTTGTAGCGACTAGGAACGGCGATGTTCATTTGACTAAGGAGTTGGAAACATGAAAGCGAAGAATCTCCCCAAGATTGCCAAATATGGCACCCTCGCGCTGATCGTCTCCGCGACCATGGCGGGAAGTTACCTTTACCAGGGCGTTGCGCCGTTCAGCGATGCCGGCGCGACATCGAATGCAGCGGTGACTGCACCGGCGACGCCGGTCATGCCAAAACCGGTCATCGCGCTGCCGGATTTCGAAACGATCGCTGCCCAGCAAGGTCCGGCCGTGGTCAACATCAGTGTCTCGGGTTCGGTCAAGACCGGGCTTTCCGGTTTTCCGGGTTTGCCGAAAATGGATCCTAACGATCCCTTCTATGATTTTTTCCGCCACTTCCAGATGCCCGAGCAGCAAGGCAACGTGCCCACGCATGGTTTGGGTTCCGGTTTCATCGTCAGCCCTGACGGCGTGATACTGACCAATGCGCATGTGGTGGCGGATGCCGATGAAGTGATCGTCAAACTCACCGACAAAAGAGAGTTCAAGGCAAAAGTGATCGGTATCGACAAACCCTCCGATGTCGCCGTGCTGAAGATCCAGGCGAATGACTTGCCGACAGTCAAGATCGGCGATCCGCAGCAGGTTCGTGTCGGTGAATGGGTGGTGGCGATCGGTTCGCCGTTCGGGTTCGAGAACAGTGTGACGGCGGGCATCGTTTCGGCAAAATCGCGTTCCCTGCCGGACGATAACTATGTGCCGTTCCTGCAGACCGACGTGGCGATCAACCCGGGCAATTCGGGCGGACCGCTGTTCGATCTGAACGGCGAAGTGATCGGTATCAACTCGCAGATTTACAGCCAGAGCGGCGGCTATCAGGGCCTGTCGTTCTCGATCCCGATCGATGTGGCGATGAAAGTGGAAAAACAGCTGGTCGATCATGGCAAGGTGAGCCGCGGCAGGCTGGGCATCCTGATCCAGGAGGTCAACCAGGATCTGGCCAATTCATTCGGCCTGGACAAGCCGGCCGGCGCGCTGGTGAGTTCGGTCGAAAAGGACAGTCCCGCTGAAAAGGCCGGCATCAAGTCCGGGGACGTGATCCTCAAGTTCAACGGCAAGGAAGTGAACCGTTCCAGGGATCTTCCCGCGATGGTCGTCGATCTGTCGCCCGGTGTCACCGCCAGGGTCGAAGTCTGGCACGACGGCAAGAGCAGAGAATTGTCGGTCGCGGTGGGCGAGATGAAAACCGCCAGCGCCGATATCACAACCGGCGCAAGCACGAAAGGCGGCTTGGGGCTTGCGGTGCGTCCGCTCACCCCCGATGAACGCAAGCAAGCCGACGTCGGCGCGGGCCTGCTGGTGGAGAACGTCAACGACGGACCGGCCGCGAAAGCCGGCATCCAGAGCGGCGATGTGATCCTGTCGGTGAACGGGGAGTCCGTGGGCAGTGTCGCGACACTGCGCGCGCTGATCGCAAAGCATAGCAAGCGTGTCGCGCTGCTGGTGTTGAGGGGCGACAACAAGATGTTCGTGCCCATCGAGCTCGGCTAAATCGGGCATTCAGTGCAACGGCAAAGCCGGGGGCTCGCCCCCGGCTTTTTTATCGGGCCACGATCGTACCGAGTTGTTTGCTCATCGCGTTGCGTTCGGTTGCGTACTCACCGGTGAGCACGAACCCGGCCAGTTGATCTTGTGCATCGACAAAGCCCAGCTTGATCCCGTGTCCGTTGGCCAGCAGCTTCCAATCACCGACCGCATCGCGCGTAACCGGCAATACCGCGATCGGGTGAGCGGATGTTTTGACCACCACCGGCATCGCGGGAAATTCCACCCGGACATCGTTGCCGGAGAGCACCTGTGCCAGTGCGCGTGCGGCATGCATGATGGGCAATACATAAGGCAGTACCCGGCCTTCGATCTCGGCGCAATCGCCCAGCGCAAAGATGGCGGCGTCGCTGCTGCGCAATTGCGCATCCACCAGGATGCCGCGGTTCACCGCAAGCCCGGCACTCTGCGCCAACCCGATGCGCGGGCGCAAACCGACCGCAGACAACACCGCGTCACAATGCAGCATCGAATCGTCGGTCAGCGTCAGGGCATAGCCCGCAGCATGCTTGTTGACTGCTTTCACCGCCACACCGAAACGACATGCCACGCCCAGTGCGGCCAGCGGCGCCAGCAACTGTTTGCCGGCGGACTCCGGCATCAAGCCGGAAAGCGGATAGGCGGTGGGGTCGATCACCGTCACGGCATATCCTGCGCTCGCCAGGTCGTTGGCGAATTCGCAGCCGATCAGCCCGCCGCCGATGATGGCGATGTGCTTTGCATTTTCGATCGCACCGCGAAAAACTGCGTAGTCCGCAAGATCGTTGACCGACTTCACCGCAGCGGCTGCATCGCCCTGCAACGGCAGGCGTATCGGGTCTGCGCCCAGCGCCAGCACCAACCGCTCATACCCGATCACGCCGCTGGCGGTACGCAACTGTCTGCGCTCGCGGTCTATGTGCAGCACGTCGGTATGCGGCAACAGCGAGCAGCCCAACTGGCCGGCCATCGCGCTTGCGGTCGTGATGACCAGATTCGCGGCCGTTTTGCCCTGTGCGAATGCGTTCGACAGCATCGGCTTGGAATAGTAATCACCGCTGTCGCGCGTGATCAGCGTGATCGGCACATCGCGATCCAGTTTGCGCAGCTCGCGCACCAGTGTGTAGCCGGCCAAGCCGCTGCCCAACACGACGGCAGGTTTCATGATTTATCCCCTTGAATATTTTCGGCAAGCCACGTTTTGCCGATCAAGCTTTGCTTACAGCTCAACCATCTCGAAATCGGCCTTGGCGACACCGCAATCCGGGCATGCCCAATTTTCCGGGATGTCCGCCCATTTCGTGCCCGGTTTGATCCCCTCGGCCGCTAAACCGACCGCTTCGTCGTAGATGAATCCGCACACTACACATTGCCAAACTTTCATATTGTTCTCCCTGGTTAAGATGCTATTTTGCCAATGCGGCACTGTACTGGTTGGCATGACGCTGTTCGACTTTGGCCAATGCGGCAAAACGCTTGGCCGCCTTTTGCAACATCGCCTGGAATTGTTCGGCGTGTTGCTTCGATTCGGCGATCTGCCCGTTGATCTCGGTGATCGCAGCGGCGTTGCCTTCCTGCTGCGCCGTTTTCAGGAAACCCGGATACATCTCGGTGTATTCGTAAGTCTCTCCCTCGATCGCCATCTGCAGACAACTCGCCGCAGTCAGGGTCTGTTTGGGATAAAGCAGGTCGAGGTGCCCGAACGCATGCTGCACTTCCTGGGCGGCGGTCTCCTCGAAAATCCGCGCCGTGTCCTCGTCGCCCGCGGCGCGCGCGATCTTCGCGAAGTAGCGGTATTTGATGTGTGCCATGGACTCGCCGGCAAAGGCGGATTCGAGATTGGCGATGGTTTTGATTTCCGGTCGTTGCATGATGTTCTCCTGGTCAGATTGATCGAGTGGTTTGCTGCCCACGGAGGCAATGTAAGGTTTGAACACCCATAAATCCAATTGATTATTCCGGTCACTATGATTTACTATCCAAATCACCAAAGTTCGACCCGGCGCATGATCCATCGCGCCCGGCCGGCAGCTTGCCATCCGGAGGCGACAGCATGACTTTCAACGAACTTCGATACATCGTCGCGGTCGCGCGTGAACTCAATTTCCGGCGCGCCGCTGAAAAGTCCTTTATCAGCCAGCCGGCACTTTCGCTCGCGATACAGAAGCTGGAAGTCGAACTGGGTGTGAAAATCTTCGAGCGCGGCAGAAAAGAGATCACGGTGACGCCGCTCGGCCTGCAGATCGTCGAACAGGCCCAGCGGGTGCTGGAACAAGCGAACCATATCCGCGAGATCGCGCATCAGCGCAGCGACCAGCTTTCAGGCGCGTTGCGCGTCGGCATCATCTACAGCGTCGGACCCTATCTGCTTCCGGATCTGATCCCGGCGCTGAAAAAGATCGCCCCGAAGATGCCGCTGGAAGTCGAGGAGAATATTACAAGCAATCTTGAGGCATTGTTGCGCAACGGGAAACTCGATGTGATCGTCATCGCCCTGCCGTTCGGCGACACCGGCATCGCCACAAAACCGGTCTACGACGAACCCTTCGAGGTGGTGGTCGGCAACGATCACCACTGGTCCAACAGACGCAGTATCAAGGCCCCGGAATTGTCCGCGGAAAAAGTACTGGTGCTGGACTCCGGTCATTGCTTCAGCAACCAGGTGGCGGAAGCCTGTCCAGAACTCAACCGCAAGGGCGCCGAGATCCAGCAGGGCACTTCGCTGGAAACCATACGCAACATGGTCGCTTCCGGTCTGGGCATCACCGTGCTGCCGGCCTCGGCCAACAGCGCGCGTTACCGCAACAAATTGCTGAAGGTGATCCCGTTCGCCAAACCCGCGCCGTCACGACGTATCGCGCTGGCCTGGCGCAACAGCTTTGCCCGCGGTCAGGCCGTCGAGGCGCTCGCACAAGCCATCGCGCAGGCCAGGATTTCCGGTATCAAACCGTTGCGGTAACCCCGACATGCCTGCACGCTGCTAAACTTCCGACATGGCGAACGAATCACCCTACCGTGTAAATCCCATGCTCAGGTGGAGCTACAGCCTGATCGCGCCGCTCTACGACCTGGTCGTGTCGGCACCGCTGTCGCGTGCGCGCGAACGATCGTTACGCTCCCTGCCCGCAGACAAGGAAAATAAAGTATTGCTGAGCGGCATCGGCACGGGCCTCGATCTGCCCCTGTTGCCGGGGTTGCATCGTTACACCGCGCTGGATTTCAACGCCGCGATGTTGCATCGCGCCAGATCGCGCGGGGCCGCCCTGCAAGTGGACTGGGTGCTCGGCGACAGCATGGCGCTGCCGTTCGCGGATGGCTGTTTCGACCATGTGGTGTTGCACCTGATCCTGGCCGTCGTGCCGCAATCCGCGCTATGCCTGGGCGAGGCTGCGCGCGTGCTGAAATCCGGCGGCACCGTCATCATCATGGACAAATTCCTGCGCTCGCAACAGACCGCATTGCTGCGCCGTGCACTCAATCCCTTGTCGCGCCGTATTGCCACGCGCATGGATGTGGTTTTCGAAGAGGTGTTGAACGAAGTGCCGCAATTGCAAACAATCAGCGATACACCATTGCTTGCGGGTGGCTGGTTTCGCGGTATCGTGTTGAAGAAGATATGACGAGAAAGCGCAGTCTGTCGCTGACAGAGCAGTTCGTCGGGTGATGCCGGCCAAACTTGATTCGATACGACAAGACCCATAACCTGCGGCAAGCCGCTTGCAACAGGGGAACGACCAAACGATAAGGAGCTGCCTGTCATGCTGATCTGGTTGGAACTATTGTTTTGTCTTGCAACCATCGGTTACGCGGGGTATTTCCTGTCCCGGTATGGCGACATCATCGCCGAAAAGACCGGTATGTCTGCATCCTGGGTCGGGCTTGTGCTGTTGTCCACCGCCACCTCGCTGCCGGAATTGGCGACCGGGATATCTTCCGTCAGTTTCGCCGATGCACCCAATATCGCAGTCGGCGACGTGCTGGGCAGCACGGTGTTCAATCTCGCCATCCTGGTGATGCTGGATGCGTTGTACAAGCGCGAGACCCTTTATAGCCGGGCCGCACAGGGACACATGCTGTCGGCTTCGCTGGGCACGATCCTGATCGCCTTTGCCGGTTTCAGCGTGCTGCTGGATCATGCGGGCATCAGTCCTGCACTGGGCCATGTGGGGTTTTATTCACCGTTCATCGTGCTGGTCTACCTCGTTGCGATGCGCGCCGTGTACAGCTACGAGCGCCGCACGGTTTCAGAATACACCGAGGTTGCTATCGAACGGTATCCCGGCGTGACACTGCGCAATGCCGTCAAAGGTTACGCGTTGGCGGCTACTGCAGTGGTGGTGGCAGGCACGTGGTTGCCTTTCATCGCAACCGACATCGCCGACATGATGGGTTGGGGACAAAGTTTTGTCGGGACCCTGCTGGTGGCGGGGGTGACTTCCGCACCCGAAGCGGCTGTCACCATCTCGGCGCTGCGTATCGGTGCATTGGACATGGCGATCGCCAACCTGCTGGGCAGCAACCTGTTCGATATCATCATCCTGGCGGCGGACGACCTGTTCTATACCAAAGGGCCGTTGCTTGCGAATGTCGACGCCAGTCATGCACTGACCGCGTTCACCGCGGTGATGATGAGTGCGCTGGTGACGGTCGGCTTGATATTTCGTCCGCAGGCACGCGTCGTGCTGGGACTGACCTGGGTCAGCCTCGCATTGTTCATGCTGTATGTACTCAACTCATGGATACTCTTCGAACATGCGCATTGACAACATCGTTTGGCATACGCTGACGACTGACGAAGCCGCAAAACGTCTGGAGGTCAGCACGGAATCGGGACTGGATACGGAACAGGCAACCGGGCGTAGGTCGCGTTTCGGCGCCAATGAACTGGCGGAAAAGCGTGCCCGTTCACCGTGGCGCATGTTGCTCGACCAGTTCAGCGATTTCATGATCATCGTGCTGATCATCGCGGCGGTGATTTCCGGTTTTGTCGGAGATGTGGAAGATACCGTGGTGATCGTCGTCATCGTGACCCTCAATGCGGTGATCGGCTTCGTCCAGGAATACCGGGCGGAGCGCGCCATGGAAGCGCTCAAAAAAATGGCTGCGGTCAGCGCGAGCGTGTTGCGCGGCGGACATATCGAAACCGTCAATGCAGGTGAAT
Organism: Burkholderiales bacterium; assembly: GCA_038203435.1. Classification (GTDB taxonomy): domain Bacteria; phylum Pseudomonadota; class Gammaproteobacteria; order Burkholderiales; family Gallionellaceae; genus Gallionella. The sequence continues at coordinate 89 of JBBRDZ010000033.1, read as the reverse complement.
TGGTGCCGGGCGATATGGTGCTGCTGGAAGCCGGTAACGTGGTGCCCGCCGATCTGCGTATCGTCGATACGGCGCGACTCAAGATCGAT
>JBBRDZ010000032.1:0-20802 GCA_038203435.1 Burkholderiales bacterium | reverse complement strand
CATGTCTTCCAGACGCAACGCTTTCACTGCCTTGAAACCGAATACGTTGCCGATGATAGAAGCGGTTAGGTTGGCGATCGAGCCCGGTTCGAACAGGTCGAGGTCATAAGCGATGTAGGCAAAATACTGCGCCTCGTTCTTGGTGCCCGGCCCGGTGTTCGGTACCAGTTCGCTCTTGAAAGCCTTGGCGCGATACAACTCGCAGGCGGTCAGCCGGTCTGTCCATACCACCGTCCAGGTGGCGGTGGAAGATTCGCCTGCCACGGCAGCGGCAGCTTCTTCATGATCGACGCCGGGTTGCGGGGTGATGCGAAACAGTGCAACGACATCGGTTTCCTTGACCTTGTAGTCAGGCTCCCAGTAACCCATTTTTTTATACGGAAGTACACCAGACTTATAACGTTCCTTGCCTTCCTTCAGTGTTTCAGTTGCCATGATCGTCTCCAGTTATTAAAACCCCGCGCTGGGCCTGACTGAAATTCGGGTGCTGCTTTTCCCGTCAAGCGGTCAGGTATTCATATCAGCGCGTTGGGCGAATCATGCTAAAAAATTAGCATCAATAACAATCGATTGTTTTTATAATTATGATAGAGTTATCTCTATGCATTAGATATTGATATTTATTTAGATATTAGGAGGTGCGCCATGCGCCAAAGTACCTTGCGACAACTGGAACTGTTCGAAGCTATCGCCCGGCTGGGCAGTTTCACACGCGCCGCCGAGGAGTTGTTTTTGACCCAACCCACGGTGTCGATGCAAGTCAAAAAGTTATCCGATGCGGTGGGATTGCCGCTGTTCGAGCAGGTGGGCAAGAAAATCTATCTCACCAATATTGGGCACGAGCTGTATAAAACCTGCCGCAACATATCCGAGCAACTGTCGAACTTTCAAATGATCGCGGCCGATATGAAAGGACTCAAGACCGGCAAGCTCAGGCTCGCTGTCGTGACCACGGCAAAATATTTCGCACCCCGCCTGCTCGGCACATTCAGCCAGAAATATCCCGGCGTGGAAGTAGCACTGATCGTATCCAACCGCGAACGCATCCTGGATCGTCTCGCCAACAATCTTGATGACCTGTACATCCTGGGGCAGCCACCGGCAGATGCAGATGTCGTCGAGGAAGCCTTTCTGGAGAATAATCTGGTGGTCATTGCTCCAGCAGATCATCCGCTCGCGAAAAAAAAGAAGATTCCTTTGGATATGTTATCCAGGGAGCCGTTCTTGTTACGCGAACCGGGATCTGGAACTCGCATTGCTACAGAGCGACTATTCAACGAGGCCGGACTTCAGCTTAACGTTCGAATGGAACTGGGCAGCAACGAAGCGATCAAGCAGTCCGTGATGGGCGGTTTGGGAGTTTCAGTACTGTCACGTCATACTCTCGATCTGGATTCGGTGAACAATCATTATGCAATACTGGATGTTCAGGGATTCCCAATCAAGCGCTACTGGTATTTCGCTTATCCCGCCGGTAAACAATTGTCCGTTATCGCACGAACTTTTATTGAGCACCTAAAACATTCCAGCCAGGCCAAGTTTGACAAGCCCCAGGCAATCAAACCAAGGAAACAGAAAAAAACTACTGCGGTTCAGCGCTCGCATCGTTCAGACGGGACGCGCTAAAGCTAGCCAAATTATGCGATCTTTGGACCTCCACTAGCTGAGTCACGATATCCTCAATGCACCATCTGGGAATCGCCTTGCGAATCCAGCCACCCCGGCATTCCCGCCAGCGGCGACAGAGCTGTCCTTTCCGGCTGCATCCCGATAACTGCCTACCCGACCTTTCCAAAAAATAATTCCCGCTAAGTGCGCTATCGAACTGAGCGCCAGGGATCTATGTGCGAAAGTGTAAATGTGGCTGATGAAACTACCGGCTTCTCGTTGCAGTTCAGCAGCGAATAACAACGCAATGCATGCGGACTAGTTGAAGCAATGGTCCGCCCACTTACACCGGAATGTTTTTTGGAACATTCTTTAGGAGAAACAAATGAAAAATTTCGACAGCTTTTGCAAAACAGCAATTTGGCCCGCGACATTACTGCTTGCCACAATATTGGCCGGGTGTGGTGGCAGTAGCGGCGGCGGCATAGCCTCGGGCGGATACCCGGGATCTCCAGGATCCCCAGGGCCAGTGCCAAATCTTGGGACATCCAGCACTTACGGCGTATTTGCCAGCTCTGCGGCAGTCACCCTCGCGACAAATTCCGTAGTCAACGGGGATGTTGGGTTAAATCCTGCTGGTGCGTGCAATAACTGTGTTGTGGGTACAACAGTCAAGGGCGGGGTGATACACAATGGCGATGCTGCAGCAATACAGGCACAAACCGACTTCAATAATGCATACATTGACGCTTCAGCCCGAACCACCAATGCTTGCGTTCTAGCATCCGCCGAACTATCCGCCGCACAAGGAGCCTGCAACGGCGTTACTCCGGGCCCCATCTATGGACCAGGACTCTATCGCATGGCAACTGCGATCGGGATTGGATCTGGTCTCAATATCACCCTTAACGCGAACGGGGACGCAAATGCGGTCTTCATATTCCAAACCGACGCCGCTCTCACGACCGGAACCAACAGTGTGATTCACCTGGCCGGCAACGCTCAGGCCAAGAACGTCTTCTGGGTAACCGGCAGTGCCGCGACTATTGGCGTGAGTTCTACTTTCAAGGGAACCGTACTTGCCAATGGCGCGGCAGTTCATGTTCTTGGTGGCACAGCCTTGGCGCAGACAATGGTGGAAGGCCGACTGCTTTCTCACTCTGCCGGCGCTACAGTGGATGCGTATGCAACTATTACCGTACCCCTGTAAACCAATGCAACATTGTTTGCACAAGAACACTTAGTCAGTATACGGTTGCACAATAACCGACTCTTGCAGCCGGCAGCACAGGGGCGTTAGCTGCCCCTACTCTGGCTATCAAGTCACCGAAAAATACTCATCAAAATAAAAATGGGTTAAGCCATTACTGACTCAACCCATTGTATTCTTTGGTAGGCACGAATGGACTCGAACCAGCTACCCCTTGGATGTCGAGCGCAACCTTTTAAGAAGTGGTGGATTATCAGGATTATCACTAGGAGAAATTTATGAGTCGAATGTTCAACCCCCCGCATCCTGGGGAAGTGCTAAAGGATGGTGTCATGGTCGAAGGCGTAACTGTAACCAGCTTGGCCGAGCAACTGGGCGTAACACGCGTGGCGCTTTCTCGCATACTCAACGCGCACGCCGGAATCTCTGCTGACATGGCTATCAAGCTCGCGCGTGTCTTTGGTGGATCGGCGGAGTCTTGGCTCTACATGCAGGCCAACTACGATTTGTGGCAAGCCGAACGCCGCGCCGTGCGATTTAACAAGCAACCTCACGTTGCAGCATGAAATGATTCGCGTGAATTAACCACTTAAACCGATTCCAGAATTTTCCAATTCTGCTGAAGAAAAGGCCTTTTGGAAAAATCACGATTCGACCGATTATCTGGATTGGACGAAAGCCCAACGGGTTGTGCTGCCCAACTTGAAACCCACGACAAAAACGATTTCACTGCGGCTGCCACAATATCTGCTGGATTCCATCAAGGCCGCCGCGAATTCTCGTGATGTTCCATACCTGTCACTTATCAAAGTGTGGCTGCAACAGTAGTTGCGCAGTCACTAATCCCCCACAGTCTGGCATCGCCAGTCTGTGTCAATGCCTTACACAAGAGCGGTGCTTGTGTGCCCATTCAAAATCACTCAGTGGAATTGGCTACGCTGGAGTGGGTTTCCTGGTTAAACAATCACCGGTTAATGGGATCGATCGGTTATATTCCGCCCGCAGAAGCTGAGGTAAACAACTACCGGCAACTTGCCAATGGAGTCACCACGGTGACTTAACTTAAACCGAACTGCCTCCACGAAACCCGGGGCGATTCAACAAAAGAAAAAGAGTTAGCCGCTAAGCTAACCCTTTGTATTCTTTGGTAGGCACGATTGGACTCGAACCAACGACCCCTTGGATGTCGACCAAGTGCTCTAACCAGCTGAGCTACGCGCCTAAGAGCGTGCATTGTATCCGAAAGCATATCGTGCTTCAAACAAAAACGCAGAAATCGCCCGCTGAACTGCGCATTTTTGTTCAAGCCTGCCAAACCCCATAGCCCGCTTCACGCAAGTCGATCGCCAGTTCGACTTCCATATCGCGTGCGCCGTCGTAGGGCATCGGGTTATAGACTTCGTAAAGCTTCGGCAACAGCCTCAATCCGAATTCCTGAACATAGCGATTGGACTGGATGCCCGCCTTGTGTTTGTCAAAGCGCACATCGGGATCCAGACCGGTCATGCCAACGTACACGCACGGCTTGCCGGTGACGTAATCGGGATTGGCCTTTTTGAAACGGCCTTTGTACAGCACGTCTTTGGACAGCTCGATCACATAGACGTGGTAGTGGTTACGTTTTCCCATGATCGTTGAATTCCCGCTGTAGCGCGGCCGCTGATTACCGGCAGCATATCCTGTACAACCGGGCGTCAGTCTATTCCGACTGCAACCGCAGACGGGACGAAATCCTCAATAGCTCCCCGAGGCCAGGTTGTCGAAGCGCGTGTATTCGCCGCGAAACGCCAGTTCGACTTTGCCGATCGGGCCGTTACGCTGCTTGCCGATGATGATCTCCGCTTTGCCCTTGTCCGGGGAATCACTGTTGTATACCTCGTCGCGGTAAATGAACAGGATCAGGTCGGCATCCTGTTCGATCGCGCCGGATTCGCGCAGGTCGGACATCACCGGGCGTTTGTTGGGACGCTGCTCCAGACTGCGGTTCAGCTGCGACAGCGCGATCACCGGCACGTGCAACTCCTTGGCAAGTGCTTTTAACGAGCGGGAGATTTCCGATATTTCAGTAGCGCGGTTCTCGCTGGCTTTGCCAACGTTAGAGCTCATCAATTGCAAATAATCGACCACGATCAAACCGAGCCCGTTGTTCTGGCGATGCAGACGGCGCGACCGCGCACGCAGGTCCAGAGAAGAAAGTGCCGCGCTTTCGTCGATATGGATGGGCGCATCGTTCAGCTTGCCGAGCGCGTGCGTCAGCCGCCCCCAATCGTCGTCCTGCAAACGCCCGGTGCGCAGATCATGCTGGTTCAACTTGCCGACCGACCCCAGCATACGCATCGCCAGCTGGTTGGCGCCCATTTCCATACTGAAGATCGCCACCGGCAACTTGCTGTCCATCGCGACGTTCTCGGCAACATTGACCGCAAAAGCCGTCTTGCCCATGCTCGGTCGGCCCGCGACGATGACCAGGTCGCCGGGTTGCAGGCCGGAGGTCATGCGATCCAGATCGGTGAAACCGGTCGCGGTGCCGGTGATGTCGCTGGGATTGTCGCGCGCGTACAGGGTCTCGATGCGTTCCACCACCTGCGACAACAGCGGCGGCATCGCAATGAAACCCTGCTTTCCCTTGGAGCCCGCTTCGGCGATCTCGAATACTTTGCTTTCCGCTTCGTCGAGCAATTGTGCGGCATCGCGCCCGGTCGGGTTGTAGGCGCTGCTGGCGATATCGGTACCGACCTCCGCCAGCCTGCGCATGATGGAACGCTCGCGCACGATCTCACCGTAGCGGCGGATGTTGGCGGCCGACGGCACGTTCTGCGCCAGACCGCCCAAGTACGTGAGCCCGCCGATCTTGTCCAGTTCGCCGGAGATCTCCAATGCCTCGGCCACGGTGATCACGTCCACCGGCTTGGCCTGCTCGCTCAGTCGCACGATCTGGCGGAAGATCAGCCTGTGCTCATGGCGATAGAAATCGTCGGCGGTCAGCAGGTCGGTGACCTTGTCCAGCGCACTCGCTTCCAGCAATAGTCCGCCCAGCACAGATTGCTCGGCCTCCACGGAATGGGGCGGCAATTTGATCTGTTCAAGTTGCGTGTCCTGGCTGGAAAAATTCTGCATGGGATCGATACACGGGTGCGTTAATGCGTGACGCATTTTACCTTGCCGGTGGGCAAAATCCCAAAAACAAAAAGGGACTGTCGCCAGTCCCTTTTGTGTTGCGTTAATGCGGCGATGGATTACTGTTCGCCGAGTACCGAAACAGTGATCCCAACCACGACATCGGTATGCAGCGCGATGTTGACGGCATGGTCACCGATCTGCTTGAGGTGGCCTTCCGGCATGCGCACTTGAGATTTTTCAACTTCAAATCCCTGTGCGGCCAACGCATCCGCGATATCGGCGTTGGTGACGGAACCGAACAACTTGCCATCCACGCCGGCTTTTTGCACGATCTGTACGGTCATGCCCGCAAGCTTTTCGCCGCGTGTCTGTGATTCAGCCAGTCTGGCCTTGTCGGCCGCTTCGAGTTCAACGCGGCGCACTTCGAATTCCGCCATATTGGCAGCGGTTGCGCGCTTGGCCTTGCCCTGCGGTATCAGAAAGTTGCGCGCGAAGCCGTTCTTGACCTTGACCACTTCACCCAATTGACCCAGGTTGGTCACTTTTTCCATCAAAATTATTTGCATGTCCGGGCTCCTTAGTGCAGATCAGTGTAAGGCATCAAAGCCAGGAAGCGCGCGCGTTTCACCGCAGTGCTCAATTGGCGTTGATAGCGTGTCTTGGTGCCGGTGATGCGTGCCGGGATCAATTTGCCGTTTTCGGAGATGAATTCCTTGAGGATGTTGATATCCTTGTAATCCACTTCGAGGATCTTCTCGACTGTAAAGCGGCAAAACTTGCGGCGCTTGAACAGGTTGTTGCGGGAAGAACGCTTGTTCTTGTCATCTTTCTTTTTGTCTGATGGACGAGCCATGATATTTCCTTATTCCAAAATTATGTCGTTTATATGCAAAACCAGTTGTCTGCTGCGCATGCTTTGCTGAGCCAAAAACCCGCGAACTTTCACGTGCTGTCCTATTGCAAATTTGGCGACCTGATCGGCCACCCCGGCAAATGCCAGCGCATTCACTTCACACTGCACCTGACGTAAACCATTTGCTTCGGACTGCTGCGAGGTGTGACTCAACGTCAGTGCCACTCTCGCCACCCCTGCCGGGGTGTAACGCAAACTTTCCAGAGCGATCAACTCGCCGCTGATGACAACCTGATTACGCGCCAATTGCCTGACAGATCAGGCTGCCGCCGCGCCTTCTACGGCAGGTGCGACAGGAGCACTGTGTGCAACCGGGGCACTGTCAGTCGGCATGGCGCGGGATTTTTCTTCCTTCATCATTGCAGACGGCTCAACTACGGCAGCCTTGGTCTTGACAGTCAGGTGACGCAACACGGCGTCATTGAAGCGGAATGCGTGTTCCAACTCGTCCAGCGTTTCCTGGTTGCATTCGATATTCATCAGCACATAGTGTGCTTTGTGGATCTTCTGGATAGGGTAAGCCAACTGGCGGCGGCCCCAATCTTCAAGACGGTGGAGCAGCCCACCTTTGGATATGACCAGCGTGCGATAACGCTCGACCATCGCGGGCACTTGCTCGCTTTGGTCGGGGTGCACGATAAACACGATTTCGTAATGTCGCATTGTTACTCCTTGTGGTTGAAAGCCCCCCGCTTGCGATGCGGTGGGGCAAGGTATGCAGAACTGACATCAGTTCCGCAGGGGCGCGCATTATAGCGAAATAGGCTTACAGGTCAAGGAGTTTAACGGCCGTAGATTGTCCAGAACAGCGCCAGACATGCCTTGGGCGGCGCGAGCAGTTAAAAAAACAGCAGCTTAACCGCTGTGGCGCTGGCGCACCGCCTCGAACAGGCAGATTGCCGTGGCGGCTGCGGCATTCAGCGATTCGATCATGCCGTGCATCGGGATGGTGATCTGTTGTGCGGCGAGGCGCAGCATATCCGCCGAAAGGCCCGCCCCTTCGTTGCCGACCAGCAACGCGACATTGCCGCGCAGGTCGCAGTCATACAGGCTAAGCGTGGCTTGCAGGCTGGTTGCCAGCAGGGTGCCGGGAAAAGCCCGGGCGATAGCGGGCAAATCTTGCCGCTCGTGGATGTTCAGCGCAAAATGCCCGCCCATCGCCGCGCGCAGCACTTTCGGCGACCAGGCATCGACGCAGGCATTCGACAGGAACACCGCATCGCATCCCGCCGCGGCAGCGGAACGCAACATCGAGCCGAGATTGCCGGGGTCCTGTATATCCTCAAGCAGCAACGCGAAACGGCTGTCCGCAATCGTATCTGCAGGCTGCGGAATATCGACCAGCGCGAGGATGCCGGTGGGGGTTTTAAGATCGCTGAGTTCGGCGAACAGTTTGTCGGCCAGTTGGGTAACGGGTATCTCCGCCAATTGATCCCCGTTCACCCTGAGCTTGTCTAAGGGCGAGTGGACTTCGACAGGCTCAGCCCGAACGGAGTTTGAAGATAGCCGTCCCAACAAAGCGCTGATCTCGTCATCGTGCAAAGCTGCGGCATTCACCAGTACCTGACGCGGCAGCCTGCCGCTGTCCAGATAGGCAGCCAGCAAATGCGCGCCGTCCAGCAGGGTCTGGCCGGACTGCGAGCGCTGTCGAGACGAAGCGGAGAGTTTCGCGAGCTCCTTGTAAAAGGGATTGTCGCGGGATTGAATGGACTTCATGCCGGGACGCTAGACCTGCGCGGCGCTATCCTGCTCCAGCAGCGAGCCGATCTCCTGCAGCGAGGGCAGTTCCTGCAAGGCGCGCAGATTGAGATCGTCCAGCAACTGCCGGGTGGTGGCGAACAGTTCCGGTTTGCCCGGCGTATCGCGGGTACCGACCACTTCCACCCAGCCGCGTGCTTCCAGGGTCTTCAGTATCTGCGCAGAAACCGCGACACCGCGTATCTCCTCGATGTCGCCGCGCGTCACCGGCTGGTGGTAAGCGATGATGGCAAGCGTCTCCAGCACCGCGCGCGAGTAGCGTGGCGTCTTCTGCGGGTTGAGCCGGTCGAGATAGGCCTGCATCTCCGGCTTGGCGCGGAACCGCCAGCCGCTCGCCACGCGGCCCAACTCCACGCCGCGGCCCTGCCAGTCATCCGCCAGTTCCTCAAGCAGCATCTCGATCTGGCGGTTGTCCAGCGCCGTGTCGCTGAGTTTCTTTAATTCCGACACCGGCAACGGTTCGGCGGCGGTCAGCAACGCGGTCTCCAGCACCCGCTTGAGCTGCAGCAGGTCGTGCAACACCTCGACCGCCGCCACGGTTTCACTCTGCGGTAATTGCTCGGCTTGTTCGGACATAGATATTCCCCAATGTTTCGCTTTGTTGTATTTCCACCAGATATTCCTTGGCCAGTTCCAGGATCGCGATGAACGTGACGATCAGTTTCGGTACGCCGCTTTCCGCATCAAACAGCATGCCGAACTCGACGAACTCGCCGCCCTGCAGACTACGCAGGATGTGCGTCATCTGTTCGCGCACCGACAATTGCTCGCGGCGCACCTTGTGGTGGGTGTTGAGTTTGGCGCGCGCCAGCAGACCCAGCCAGGCGAGGCGCAAGTCTTCCACGCTGACTTCGGGCAGCCGTTCGCGCACGGTGTTCTCGATCAGCACCTGCACGATCTCGAAATCGCGGCCGGCCTGCGGCAGTTCGTTGAGCTTCTGCGCGGCCAGTTTCATCTGCTCGTATTCGAGCAGGCGGCGCATCAGCTCCGCGCGCGGGTCTTCGTCGCTTTCCTCGCCGGCCCTGGGTGGGCGCGGCAGCAGCATGCGCGATTTGATCTCGATCAGCACCGCCGCCATCAGCAGATAATCCGCTGCCAGTTCCAGACGGTGTTTTTGCATCATATCGATATAGCTGATGTACTGGCGGGTCAATTCCGCCATCGGGATATCCAGCACATCGAGATTGTGCTTGCGGATCAGATACAGCAACAGATCCAGCGGACCCTGGAAGGTTTCCAGCACCAGCTCCAGCGCATCCGGCGGAATGTACAGATCCTGCGGCAGTTCCAGCAGCGGTTCTCCGTGGATAAGTGCATAAGGGATCAATGGCATTTGCGTGTCTCTCATCCAGTCATCGTCGCTCAGCTATAACCCAGCCCCATCGCCTCGCGCACATCGCGCATGGTTTCGATGGCCAATTTTCGCGCTTTCTCGCAACCGTCGGCGATGATGTTGCGCACCAGCGCCGGATCGTCCAGATACAGTTGCGCGCGTTCGCGCATCGGGCGCTGCTCCTCCAGCACCGCATCGATCACCGGCTGTTTGCATTCGATGCAGCCGATGCCGGCGCTCTTGCATCCCTGCATGGCCCATTGTTTGGTCTGCTCGTTGGAATACACCTGATGCAAAGCCCATACCGGACATTTGTCGGGATTGCCCACATCGGTGCGGCGGATGCGTGCCGGGTCGGTCGGCATGGTGCGGATCTTTTTGATCACGCTGGCTTCGTCTTCGCGCAGCGTGATGGTGTTGTTGTAGGACTTGGACATCTTCTGCCCGTCCAGCCCCGGCATCTTGGACGCGCTGGTGAGCATGGCTTGCGGTTCGGACAGGATCATCTTGCCGCCGCCTTCCAGGTAACCGAACAAGCGCTCGCGGTCACCGTGACTCAGGCTTTGCTGCTCGTCCAGCAGTGATTTTGCCGACTGCAGCGCGTCATCGTCGCCCTGTTCCTGGTAGCGGTTGCGCAGTTCGTTATACAGCTTGGCTTTCTTGCTGCCGAGCTTCTTGACTGCGGCTTCGGCCTTCTCCTCGAAACCCGGTTCGCGTCCGTAGATATGATTGAAACGGCGCGCGATCTCGCGGGTAAATTCGATATGTGGTACCTGATCTTCGCCCACCGGCACCTGGCTGGCGCGGTAGATCAATATGTCCGCGCTTTGCAACAAGGGATAACCCAGGAAGCCATAGGTGGAAAGATCTTTGCTGGCCAGCTTTTCCTGCTGGTCCTTGTAGGTCGGTACGCGCTCCAGCCAGCCCAACGGGGTGATCATCGATAACAGCAGATGCAGTTCGGCATGCTCCGGCACTCGCGACTGGATGAACAGCGTGGCGCGTGCCGGATTGACGCCGGCGGCCAGCCAGTCCACCACCATGTCCCAGACACTTTGTTCGATGACATGAGGTGTATCGTAGTGCGTGGTCAGTGCGTGCCAATCGGCCACGAAGAACAGGCACTCGTATTCGTTCTGCATCTGCACCCAGTTCTTCAGCACCCCGTGGTAATGCCCCAGATGCAGACTTCCGGTTGGGCGCATACCCGATAAAACGCGATCAGCAAACATGTTTAAATTCCAAATATCAACGAAAGTAGTTTGAACATCAATCCGATCGGCGGCAACAGTATCGCACCCAACACCGGCGTGATCGCCAGAAAGATCAGGATGAACATGCCGTAAGGCTCGATCCTGGCCAGTTGCGATGCCTGACGATGCGGCAACAGGCTGACCGCGACGCGTCCGCCATCCAGTGGCGGCAAAGGCAACAGGTTCAGCACCATCAGCACGACGTTTATTTCCATTCCTATTTTTGCCATGCCCAGCAACGGATCGGCAAAATAATTTTCCGGGAACATCAGCCCCATCTTGAATAGCAATGCCCAAGCAAAAGTCATGGCCAGATTGGATGCCGGTCCGGCGACTGCGACCCACAGCATATCCTTCTTGGGATTGCGCAGCGCACCGAAATTGACCGGCACCGGCTTGGCCCAGCCAAACAGGATGCCGCCCATGGCAAAAGTAAGCAATGGCAACAATATTGTACCGAACGGGTCGATATGCCGCATCGGGTTGAGGCTGATGCGCCCCGCCTTGTCTGCGGTCAGGTCGCCGAAATGTTTTGCCACATAGCCGTGTGCCGCCTCGTGCAGGGTGATCGCGAACAGCACCGGAATGGCTCCGAGAGCTACCGTTTGAATGAATTGGTCGATTTGCATCAGCTTCCTATTGGTTGTTTATCAAACTTCAATTCCAAACGGGGCGACATTACCCTTGCCCAGCCTTACCAGCACCGGCACGTCACCGGTCAGATCGATCACCGTGGTGAACTCGATCCCCACCGCGCCGCCGTCTATCACCAGATCAACCTGCTTTTCCAACGCATCGCGTATCTGCCCGGCGTCGTTCAGCGGCGCGACTTCATCCGGCAGGATCAGTGTGCTGCTCAACAGCGGCTCGCCCAACTCCTCGAGCAAGGCCAGCGCCACCGGATGATCGGGGATGCGCATGCCGATGGTGCTGCGTTTCGGATGCTGTAAACGTCGCGGCACTTCCTTGGTCGCCTCGAGGATGAAGGTATAGCTGCCCGGAGTGCGCGCTTTGAGCAGGCGGAATTTTACATTGTCCACCCGCGCATAGCGCGATATCTCGGACAGGTCGCGGCACATCAGGGTCATGTGGTGATGTTCGTCCAGTCTGCGGATCTGGCGGATGCGCGCCACCGCATCCTTGTCGTCGAGATGACAACCCAGCGCATAACAGGAATCGGTGGGATAGACCACGATACCACCGCCGCGCAGCACTTCGACCGCCTGGCGTATCAGGCGCGGGTTGGGGTTGTCGGGATGGATGCTGAAAAATTGCGACATCAGAGCTCTTTCGCCGGCAGTTGGCTTTCCCATGCCTGCCAGACCGGTCGGCAACCCAGCGGGAAATCCGGCAACCTGCCCATGTCGCGATAACTCTCTCCCGGTCCGTGAAAATCCGAACCACATGATGCCAGCAGATCAAACTCTTCGGCGTAGCGCGCAAATTCGGCATACTGTTCCGGCGTGTGGCTGCCGGTGACAACCTCCAGCGCCTGCCCGCCCAGATCGACGAACTCGACCAGCAATTCATGCATGGTCTTCTTGCCCATGCCGCTGCGCCCCGACATGTAGCGACCCGGATGCGCCAGCACCGCCACCCCGCCGCTGCCGCGTATCCAGCCGATCGCATCGGCCAGATCGGCCCATTGGTGCGGCACATAGCCGGGCTTGCCTTTCACCAGGTAACGGTTGAACACGCTCTTCACGTCCTTGCAATGCCCCGACTCGACCAGGTAGCGGGCAAAGTGGGTGCGGCTGATCATGTTGGGATTGCTGGCGAAATGATAGGCGCCCTCGAGCACGCCACCGATGCCGGCCTTGGCCAATGCATCGGACATTTTTCTGGCCCGCTCGCCGCGCCCGCTGCGCACGCCGCGCAAACCTTCCACCAGCGGCGCATAAGCGGGCGTGATGTTCAAGCCGACGATATGCAGGGTGTGGCTGCGCCACGACACGGAGACTTCCACGCCGTTGATGAAGGACATGCCGTGCTGCGCCGCTGCGTTGCGTGCTTCATCCAGCCCGTCGACATCGTCATGGTCGGTCAGCGCCATCACTTTCACACCGCGCCCGGCGGCACGCATCGCCAATTCGGTCGGGGTCAGCGTGCCGTCGGAGATGTTGGAGTGGCAATGCAGGTCGTAATCTAACAATTTGACACCTTCATTTGACACCTTTAGCAATCGTTTCGAGCAAGCCGAAGCGCTAGGAGACGCGGAGCGAGCGACGAGACATACCGTGTTTGGTAGGCGAGGAACGAGCGAGCACGCGACAACGCGATTCGGCTGCGCAGTAGATTGATACAGGTGTTACGCATCGCCGCCGCCTTTCTTCATGGCCTTCCCCTCTTCGGCGCGCTTGCGGCGCACCTCTTTGGGATCGGCGATCAGCGGACGGTATATCTCGATGCGATCCTTGTCGCGCACTACTGCATCGGCCTTGCTCAACTTGCCGAATATGCCCAGCTTGTTAACGGCCAGATCGATCTCGGCATGTTTAACCAGCACGCCGCTGGCCCTGACCGCATCGGATACCGTCGTTCCGGCCGGCACAGACAGCCGGAACAGTATCTGTTCGTCTGGCAGTGCGTACACCACTTCTATGTTGATCTTGTCGCTCATTTGCTCGTATAAACCTTTTCTGCACGTTGGATGAAAGCATCCACGAAACTGTTTGCGATGTAATGGAACACCGGTCCGACCAGCTTTTCCAACAGCTTGCTGGAAAACTCATAGCGCAGACTAAACGCTATTTTACAGGCTGAGTCGCTCAACGGGATGAATCGCCAGCTGCCATCAAGTTGCTTGAATGGACCATGCTGCAACTTCATGTCGATCTGGAACGGCGGCGTGCGCACGTTCTCGGTGGTAAAACTCTGCTTGATGTGGAGATAATCGATGTGCACCGTGGCATGTACCCTGGATTCGTCAAGCTCGGCGACACTGGCCCCGCCGCACCATGGCAAAAACTCCGGATACTCCTCCACGCGATCCACCAGCACGAACATCTGCTCCGCGCTATGCGGAACCAGCACTGTTTTCTCCACTAACGCCATTGCTTGTCCATGCCTGATTCCAAAGTGAAGCGGTTACAAAGGCTGTTAGAATAGCTTAACACAGCGCAGAACTCACCTGATTCCGTTTCTATTCCAAGGCCAGACAAGTCGACGACGGGCAAACGGGGCGGATATTGAATGGCCGGCAGTTCAATCAAGTGCGAGCGGGAAAATCAACGCGGTTCCACCGAATAAATTGGATAGTCATCAATGAGCATCATCCAGAATAAAAAAGCCTATCACGAGTATTTCATCGAGGATAAATACGAAGCCGGCATCATGCTGGAAGGCTGGGAAGTCAAGGCCATCCGCGCCGGACGTGCGCAACTGAAGGAAGCCTATGTCACCGTCAAGGGCGGCGCGCTGTATCTGTTCGGCTCGCACATCAGTCCGCTGCTGAACGCTTCAACCCACATACACCCCGACCCGGTGCGCACCCGCAAGCTGTTGCTGCACCAAGCTGAGATCGACAAGATCATCGGCAAAGTACAGCGCGCCGGTTACACCCTGATGCCGCTGGACATGCACTACAAGGGCGGCCGCGTCAAACTCGAGATCGGCCTGGCCAAAGGCAAAAAACTGCATGACAAGCGCGCCACGGAAAAGGAAAAGGACTCAAAGCGTGAAGCTGCTCAGGCCATGAAAAAAGAACGGCGTTGAAAGATTGACCGTTTGCGGCGTAGGCTAACATGAGTGCAGCGAATGTTAAGCTCGCACCGCGAGCGGCCGTAGCCACAAACGGGCAACCGAGAAGGAAAAGGATTCGAAGCGTGAAGCTGCTCAGGCCATGAAAAAGGAACGCCGGTAGTTAAGGTGGCGCTTGCGATGACAGCTTCTCGGTGCCATACCAACCGGTGGCGGTTACATCAGTGAACGGCAGTTCCTTAAGATATGGCAGTCTTTCATGTCAGTTGCCTTCACCACGTCGCCCCTCAGCCCATTTTGCCGGGAGCGATTCAGAAAAGCCATATCCGAACCAACATTTTGCGGATCATCCTTGATCTCCTGCTTCCATTTGCAAAAGCGGAGGATCCCTATGAGTCGACAGAATGCTGTTTAACTGCTCGGCTACTGTTTTCAATTTGCTTAAATCAAGCGTTGCGACTCTGACTCGCTTTCTGCTTTTATCTGCTTCACTAATCCAGGGGTTGAGCAAGTATGTATTTCGGACACCTGCGGCAGTTCCCAACTCTTTGTGGTGTGGATAAAGGAGTATGACATCAGGACAATTGTAGCAGTTGGCATAGGCATACATCTGGTAGAGGTCTGACTGAACCACTCCATCCTTGGCCTCGTCGATGGAGAGTTGCTTCCATTTCGTATCCAGAATCCAGGCTATCTGTGAGTCCAGTGCAGCAACCACATCCGGTTTCATCGAAAATGCAGGCCGACAATTTTCCTCGTCGTAGGCAAGATATTTCTGCGGGACTTGCAGTGTCACTCGGTACCCCAGTGGCCCAAATACGCGAACAGCAATGCGCCCAACATATTCCTCGAACAAAGTATTCATGTCGAAGAACAACGAGAACCCGTGCACTGCCCCGCCGGTAACATCGGGCGGTGTGTTCTTCAAGAAGAGCTCGGCCAACCTGAAGCAGGGTTTGTAGCGTTCACTCAAGCGGTCGATCACCACTCGCCCCCAAGGTAGTGATTGAATCGGGCAATCTGATGCGCCTTCGAACACCAACAAAAGCTCTGCTAATTGCCGCTGATTTCTCAGGTCGCGTGACACCTTCAATAACAATCGGATCGCGGCCTTCAAAACCAGGTTGAGAGGATTGTCCTCCTGAAATTCATCGAAGCGACAAAAGAGTCGTTCTGGATTGGCGGCATTCAGGCGCACCTGCTCCACAATACCCAACTTGCCGCGAAGCACCGAAAGATTTTCCTCTCGCCCTTCATAGCGCTGAACCAGGCCCCGATGCACTTGTTGGAAAAGCTTGTCACAAAATAATCTGATGAGAATTTCGAGAATGCTGTGGCTCTGGCTTGCTACACGGGCAGCATCACCTTCGCTGATGTTGAGATCAAAGGCAACAGCCAGCATGGCCACCAGATTGCGCCGAACACTCTGCTCATCCCCATCAACCTTGGGCAGAACTTCAATAGTGAGGGAGCCAAGTTGAATTGCGCCAACATATTGTTGGGCGGAAAGGGTGTTTTTGTTGACGAACTTGAAGACCTCAAAGCCATATTTGGGCTTGAGGTTGGTCAGCAAATCGGCTTGCGCGAAGGTAACAAACTGACGTGTTGGATGCGATGGATCAAGCTCACCTACGTGAAGCTTGTCGTATTCCTTTACTGAGATAAGAGCCACTGCGGTTACTCGTATAGCTTGAGATAGGCAGCCAAGGAAAACTGATCCGCGTTGACCTTGTAACGAGTTTTTTGCTCGTAACCATTAGCGGCTAGACCTTTCGGAATTTCGCTGGTAGATTTTATGAAGTTTCCGTCAGTCAAATCATTCAAGACTGAACACACCTTGGACCAATCTTCGTAGAAATATTCCTGTAGCAGCGGAATCACTTTTCGACGGAACACGCTATCCAGTTCAGCCAGCGAGTTCACGTTGATGAAGTACGCATGGCCTATGGTGTGGTCTCTGTCATACAGATACTCGATACGCTCATTCATCGCCTCCAGCATGGCACCAAGGTTCACGCCGTTCACCGACACTGGCAACACCGCATAGTCTGGCTGTAGCTCCTCAAACTCAAAACGCCTTCTCAAAGCAGTGTCCAGCAAGGCAATGGATCGATCAGCCGTATTCATCGTGCCGATCACATACAGATTCAATGGCACGCTGAAATCTTCTTTTGAATACGGCAATTTCACGGTTAAAGCGTTGATGTTGTTTTTACGCTTATCAGGTTCCAACAGAGTAATCAATTCGCCGAAAACCTTGGAGATATTGGCCCGATTGATTTCGTCGATGATTAAGACATACGGCGATGTAGCCGTATCCGCAGCAGTACACGCATCACGGAAAATACCCGGACGAACGCGATAGATCACATGTCCATCCTCTATTTCAGGGCGCAGACCTTCAACGAAATCTTCATAGCCGTATGATTGATGGAAAGTCACAAATGAAATCCGCCCCGCATTGCGAAGCTCCTCGTATTCCTCCCTTGTTTCTTCCTCGCTTGCATCCGTTGACCAATCAGGTATGCATAGCGTTACAGCCCTGCGCCTAGTTGCATAAGTTTTCCCTGTTCCTGGCGGCCCATAAAGAATGGTGTTCATGGAAATTTTCTCAGTCATTTTTATTCCTTCAACATATTTATTGGGGTTTTTTTGTTCGGTAGAACCCTTTGTGACTGTTTCTTCATAGGCATCGCAAAGCGCTGCAAGTAACTCGAACGTTGGAATTTTCAATCGGTCTATAGGAACGCCCACATACAGACCCGGAGCATGAGTTTTTAAGCTATGAATTCTGGGCTCGTTCTTCTGGTATGAATGATGCAAACCAATACCAGGCACCTTGGAAGTCCAGTTATCCGATTCAACTAACACCGTGATGTCTTCGCCCCTGACTTCACCTATCAACCCCATCTGCCGACCAGTTTTAGTCTTAAATCCTGCAATATATTTAACGGGATTCCTAGTCAGGCTGTAGCGTGTTCGTAAGAATGCAAGGGCTTCTGAGTGTGCAAGTTTCATTCTTCATCCTCGGCAGTATCAACCCACACCCGAAATGAACCATCCGCTTCTTTTTTGATACTTAAATGATGCCCAACTTTTGCTCCAGCTTTTTTAAACAAAGCGCCAACCCATGCCCGTTTTCTAAAGATGTTTTTTGTACCGTCAATATCCGTTTCCACTGCCTCGTCGCCATACGGGCGGATGATAAGTAAGCGTTTTGCGATTTTTTTCTTATTACACCCTCCGATAGAATCAACCGGAAATAATGGCAGACAGGAGGTCAAGTAAAAATGGTTACTGTTCAAGTTGCCCTGAGTGATTTTAATTTTTGCGATATTCATTTTGGACCTTTCAAAAAATCCACCAGCCGAAGCCGGGGGTAAATGACAACACGACAACAACAATCCGAAGCTTAGCGACCGTTCGTTGGCTACGAAACCCCTTTATGAAAATATTTTTGATATTGCCGCAACCCCTTGCCCCACCTAGTGTTTCCCGACTTCCCGCACCCAACACAGGGTATTTACCAAGGCCATTTCTTCGGGTTTTGAGCATCGAATAGACATCAGCGCCGGGTTGGCGATGAATAGCACAAGGCATTTCGCCCGAGAGATTGCGACGTTGAACCGGTTCTTGCTGTACAGAAATTCGATATTGCGCGGCAGATAGTCGCCGCTCGATGTCGCCATCGAAACGATAACGGCTTGTGCTTCCTGCCCCTGAAATTTATCCACCGTTCCTACGCGTGCGCCATCGGGCAATGTTTGCTTCAACAAATTAACTTGCATGTTGTAGGGCGCGACTATCAGGATGTCGTTCAGCTTTATGGGATGCTCTGCACCTGCCTTGTCCCGATAACGCTGCTCAAGCAGGCTATTCACCAATGACAGTACCAACTCCGCTTCCTCAAGGCTGCGCTGTGAACAGGCGTCATGCTCAATCGGAAGATAGCGGATACCTGTAGGAATCAACGCTGGATGTGCGTCCTCATTCAGGAGCAGGGTTTGCCGGGCATTGTTTGGTTCCGGTTCCAGACGTCCGTCATAGACCGCATCGGAAATGAAGCGGCAAACATCGGGGTGCATACGCCAAGTGGTGTCGAGGAATATTCCGCGATCTACCGGAATGGTTGCCATGCCATTCAATAAATACTCCAGCGAGGATTCGCCGGACCGCCCCGGATGGATGCCCTGAATAGGCTGTCCCAGTTGCATCTGGTCTCCCAAGAGAATGATATTTTTTGCGCTGGTTCCCATCGCCACCAGATTCGCCAGTGCCACTTGTCCGGCCTCATCCACAAAGATGTAGTCCAGTTGTTGATCCATATCCGCATCCGCAAACAGCCAGGCAGTGCCCGCCACAAGCTTGTATTCATCAGGACCGCCGAAGCCCGCATAGATGTCATCGTTGTTGAATACGTCCTCGATGTAGTTACCATCAAAGAAGGTTTCGTCCTTACCGGCAGTTGATTTCTTCGCCCCTCGAAAAACGTAGCTCTGCTCTTTCGCCACTTTCGCCACGCCTAGAAGCAAGTTGTTGATGGCTTTGTGGCTGTTGGATGAAACGCCAACCCGGTAGCCTTTCTTCAGCAACGCAACAATGACGTGAGAGCCGGTGTAAGTCTTACCTGCACCCGGAGGACCTTGAACGAACAGGTAACTACCATCGAGATTGGTAACGGCGTCGATGATATGCGGCAAAGCATCTTTGACCGCTGGCACTACGGGCATTCCGATTTTCCGACCATCAATTTTTGGTAACGACTGATTCAACACGGCTTCAATAGCCGGATATTTATTGCTTCCCTCAACAATGCTGTCCGCGAAACGAAAGGCTGCCCGACTCAAAGCTGCTGTTGAGATCGGCATACCCGGCCCCAAGCCTACACACTCCGGCAAAGTTTCCTTATTCGCAGTCCGCTTAAAGCTGACTCGTCGATTTTCATCGTCAACCTTGAGTTCACGAACTGGTTCCGCCGTTTCAGTGATGGCCGCACTATCTCCGGTTTTTAGCTTCGACTCCTGCTCGGGGAAGAGATAGGTGTAGATGATGGAGCGCTTCTCATGCTGGGGTGGGTTGGCAGGGTCTGATGTAAGGCCGGCCAAACATTCCCCATCATCCATAAGCTCGTCTCCCGACAATTCCATCCGTGAGAACATGGCCCACCACTCAGGTTTGGCTGCCCGACGGTGAAAGTCGAGCAACTGGTAGGTTAGCTCCTTCAGATGTTCGCGCTCCCCCCAGGTCTTGCGATCCTTGGGCAGAGTATCCGTCAGCCGCTCTCGATAAGGAATCAGCCGTTTTTTCTCTTCGGTGATTTCTCCCACCTCGGGAGCATGCACCTCTTTTTCCACATCGGTGTCATTTTTCCATGTGACACCCACGGGGCGCAGAGTCAACAACCATTGCCGCAGTTCGTAGGTAGAACGTACGTCATCAAAGTTATAGTCCTCGATGTCCTTCAACAGTTGAGCGTCGCCCGTTTCCTTCCATCGCTCGTAATAGACGATGCTTGCCCCGGCACTTTTAACATCGCCAGTGCGCATTTCCAGATAGAAGTGTTCGATATTTTTAATGGAGTAACGCGGCTCGGAAACGCGTATACCTTCCCGCACCACCTTGTAAAGGTCCACGAGCTTTTTGGTGCGTAGGATGTTGTCTACCTCAGCTTCGCGCGTACCATGCAGTGACATCAACTTTTTGATGGCGGTCTCTTCATAATTGGCGTAGTGATAGATGTGTGCCAACGGGTGTGCATGAAGCCACGCCGTGACGAAATCCATGAACTGCTCAAATGCCACCTTTTCCTCGGCACGGCTATGCGCCCAAAATGCCTTGAATTCGGCCTTCCCCTCTTGGAAGAAATATAGGCCGAAGAGATATTCCAAGCCACCTTCTTCGAATGGGT
>JBBRDZ010000031.1:0-21301 GCA_038203435.1 Burkholderiales bacterium | reverse complement strand
TGAAAAAATTCTTGATGGATTGCATGATCATCTCCTCTGCTTACCAGACCCAGAATGCGGTCTGCATCCATACCGCGATCAACACCACCCAGATGATGGTGAGCGGAATAAACACCTTCCAACCCAGACGCATCAGCTGGTCATAGCGGTAGCGCGGGAAGGTGGCACGAAACCACAGGAACAGGAACAATATGAAGGTGACCTTGCCGAGCAGCCAGATGAAACTGTCCGGCAGGAACGGCAACGGCGACAACCAGCCGCCCAGAAACATGATCGAGGTCAGGAAGGCGATCAGGATCATGTTGGCGTATTCGGCCAGGAAGAACAGTGCGAACGCCATGCCGGAATATTCCACGTGGAATCCGGCAACGATCTCGGACTCGCCTTCGGCCATGTCGAACGGCGCACGGTTGGTTTCCGCCACCCCGGAGATCAGGTACACCAGGAACATCGGGAACAGCGGGATAATGTACCAGTTCAGCGCGCCCAGGCTGCCGTGCTGTCCGCGCACGATATCGCCCAGATTCATGCTCTGTGAGACCATCAACACGCACACCAGCGCGAAGCCCATCGCGATCTCGTAGGACACGATCTGCGCCGCCGAGCGCACCGCGCCGAGGAAGGCATACTTGGAATTGGATGCCCAGCCGGCGATGATGATGCCGTACACGCCCAACGAGGTCATCGCCAGCAGGTACAACAGGCCGGCATTCAGGTCGGCCACCGCCATCCCGTCGTTGAACGGTACTACCGCCCAGGCCGCCAGCGCGGGTCCCAGCGCCATGATGGGCGCAATGATGAACAGGAACTTGCTCGACCCGGTCGGAATGATGATTTCCTTGAGGAACAATTTCACGCCGTCGGCGATCGGTTGCAGCAGGCCGAAGTAACCGACGCGATTCGGTCCGATGCGGATCTGCATGTAGCCGATAACCTTGCGCTCTGCCAGCGTCAGATAGGCGACCGCACCCATGATAGGCAGTATGATCGCCATGATCTTCACCACCGTCCAGACCGGCAGCCAGAATGGCCCGAGCAGGTTAAGCCCGGCCAGTTCCAGCGATTGCAGTAATTCCATCATGCCCGCTCCACGGTAATTATCCCGAACATTGCACCCAGACCGGCCGTCTCCGGATGCCCCGCCGCCACGCGCACGGTCGAAACCGGCATACCGTCATCGGCGCGTGCCACCATGTGCACGCTGGCCTGTCCCTGCATCACTTTCAGCGTGTCGCCGGCGCGCGCATTCAGCTTGGCCAGTTCGCTGCTGTGCATCGCCACACAGGGGGTTGCCGCGTCGTGCGTCGACTGCAGCGAAACCGCGCGGCGTACCACCGCATCGGCCGAATAGATCGGCACATCGCTGACCCGTTGCAGGCCGCGGTTGTCACTGCCCGTTGTCACTGCCAACGCCACCCCGGCGATGTGGTTGTTCAACTTGCCGGCGATATCGAGACCGGCCAGCAATTCATCGCGCACCGCCTCGCTGTTGTCGTAATCGAAACCGGGCAAGTCCAGCAGGTTGCCCAGCACGCGCAACACTTTCCAGGCCGGACGCGCTTCGCCGAGTGGTTTGACGGCACCGCGAAAACTCTGCGCGCGACCTTCGGTATTGATGAAGGTGCCGGATGTTTCGCTGAACGGTCCGATCGGCAATAGCACGTCGGCGTAATCTGTGGCGTGGTGCCGGTAGGCGGACAATGCCACCACCATGTCGGCGGATCGCATCGCCGCCATCGCCCGTTGCGGATCATGCATGTCCAGTTCCGGCTCAACGTTCAGCAGCAGGTAGGCCTTGCGCGGTGATGCCAGCATCTGCGCGGCATCCATGCCCTGTGCCCCGGAGGGAATGGCCCCGGCCAGGTAGGCACCGACACTGTTGGCGGCTTCACCCAGGAAGCCGAACTTCGCGGCACACAATGCGGCGATCTGCTCGGCCAGCAGCGCGATCTGCACCGCCTGCGGGTGCTGCTGCGCGAAATTGCCCAGCAGCACGGCCGAACGCTCGCCGCTCGCCAGACTGTGCGCGATCGCGATCGCCCGGGTTGAAGGCTGGACGGCTTCGATGGCTTGCTGCACTGCACCGGGCAGCGTTGCGGATTTTTCTGTCGCCAGCGCTTTGAGTATCTGCGCCAGCGTATTCACCATCTCGCTCGGTGCGACGATGGCCTTGTTCGCAACCGGCATCAGCAAGTCATCGTCGCTCGCATGCACGATGTTGGCCTGCGCGCCCTGCTTGACCGCCTGGCGCACGCGTTGCGCCAGCAGCGGATGATCTTTGCGCAGGAAACTGCCGACCACCAGAAAGCGGTCGCGGCTGTTGATGTCCGCGACCTGCATGCCCAGCCAGGGCGCGCCGCTCTGTTTGCCGTCGGCGCTGAAGTCGGACTGGCGCAAACGGGAATCCACGTTGCCGCTGCCCAGGCCGCGCATCAGTTTTTGCAGCAGGTAGAGTTCTTCCAGCGTGCTGTGCGGAGTGGCCAGCGCGGCGATCTGTTCGGCGCCGGCGCTGCTGCCGATCTGGCGCAAGCCGTTTGCCACATATTCCAGCGCGACCTGCCATTCGACCTCGATCCACTTGCCGTCCTGCTTGAGCATCGGCTTGGTGAGGCGCTCGGGCGCGTTCAATCCCTCGTAGCTGAACCTGTCCTTGTCGGACAGCCAGCATTCGTTGATGGCTTCGCTCTCCACCGGCAAGACGCGCATCACCTTGTTGTCCTTGACCTGCACGGCCAGATTGGAACCCAGTCCGTCGTGCGGGCTGACCGACTTGCGCCGCGACAACTCCCAGTTGCGTGCGGTGTAACGGAACGGTTTGCTGGTCAGCGCGCCGACCGGACACAGGTCGATCATGTTGCCGGACAATTCGGAATCCACCGCACTGTTCACAAAGCTCATGATCTCGGCATGCTCGCCACGGAACGCCATGCCCAACTCCATCACCCCGCCTATTTCCTGCCCAAAGCGCACGCAGCGTGTGCAGTGGATGCAGCGGTTCATCTCCTCGGTGGATATCAGCGGCCCGATGTCCTTGGGCATCACGCTGCGCTTGGGTTCCTGGTAACGCGATGCACTGCCGCCGTAACCCACCGCCAGATCCTGCAGCTGGCACTCGCCGCCCTGGTCGCAGATCGGGCAATCGAGCGGATGGTTGATCAGCAGGAATTCCATCACGCCCTGCTGCGCCTTGACCGCCATCTCGGAATGGGTGTGCACCTTCATGCCCTCGGCAACCGGGGTCGAGCAGGCCGGCAATGGTTTGGGGGCCTTTTCGACCTCAACCAGGCACATCCGGCAATTGGCCGCGATGGACAACTTCTTGTGATAGCAGAAATGCGGGATGTAGACGCCGAGCTTGTTCGCTGCGTCCATCACCGTGGAACCCCGTTCGGTCTCGATTACTTCGCCGTCGATTTCAATCTTGATCATTACTCACCTTTAATTGGATAAGAGTGTAGGGACAAGGGATAAGGGTAAAACCTCCGCGCTGCTGTTACCCTTTTCCCTTCACCCTTATCCCTTACCCATATTTTTACACCAAGCAACGCTTGTGTTCGATGTGGTATTCGAATTCATCGCGAAAATGCCTGAGCATGCCCTGCACCGGCCATACCGCTGCTTCACCCAATGCGCAAATGGTGCGTCCGGCGATGTTCTCGCCCATACTCAACAACAGATCCAGGTCCTCCTTGCGGCCTTCGCCATGCTCGATACGGTGCACGATACGGTACAACCAGCCGGTGCCTTCACGGCACGGCGTGCACTGGCCACAGGATTCCTCGTAATAGAAATAGGACAGGCGTTCCAGCGCGCGCACCATGCAGGTGGTTTCGTCCATGATGATCACCGCGCCGGTACCCAGCATCGAACCGGCCTTGGAGATCGAGTCGTAGTCCATGTCCAGATCCATCATGATCTCGCCGGGCAGCACCGGCATCGACGAACCGCCCGGGATACAGGCTTTCAGCTTGTGTCCGTTGCGCATGCCGCCGGCCATCTCCAGCAGCTTTTTGAACGGCGTTCCCATCGGTACCTCGAAGTTGCCCGGCTTGTTGACATGGCCGGAAACGGAGAACAGCTTGGTGCCGCCGTTGTTGGGTCGGCCCAGTTTCAGGAATGCCTGGCCGCCGTTCGAGATGATGTAGGGGATGCTGGCAAAGGTTTCGGTATTGTTGATGGTGGTCGGTTTGCCATACAGGCCGAAGCTGGCCGGGAACGGCGGTTTGAAACGCGGCTGACCCTTTTTACCTTCCAGCGATTCCAGTAGCGCAGTTTCTTCGCCGCAGATGTACGCGCCATAGCCAAGATGGTTGTGCAGGTCGAAACTGAAGCCCGAATCCAATATATTGTCGCCCAGGTAACCGGCGGCGCGCGCCAGCTCACAGGCTTCTTCCATGCGCTCGTAGGCCTCGAAGATCTCGCCGTGCACATAGTTGTAGCCGGTTTTGACACCCATGGCATACGCGGCGATGGCCATGCCCTCGATCAGCAGATGCGGGTTGTAACGCATGATGTCCCAGTCCTTGCAGGTACCCGGCTCACCCTCGTCGGAATTGCACACGATGTATTTGTCGCCGTCGTACTGGCGCGGCATGAAGCTCCATTTCAGCCCGGTGGGGAATCCCGCACCGCCGCGCCCGCGCAACGCGGAGGCCTTGACCTCGGCGATGATCTCGTCCGGCGACAACTTGTCGGTCAGCACTTTGCGCAGTGCCTGGTAGCCGCCGACCTTGAGATAATTCTCCAGCGCCCAGGGCTGGTCGAAATGCATCGTGGTATAAATGACCGGGCCGTTCATGCCAGCTTTATTCATGATGGGTCCAGCTCCGCTAAGATTTGATCGATCTTTTCCTGCGTCAGGCGGCCGCACAGCTTCTTGTTGTTGATGGTGAACAGCGGCGCTTCCACGCACGCCCCCATGCATTCGCCTTCACGCAATCCGTACTTGCCATCTGCCGTCGCCTCGCCAAAACCGATACCCAGTTTGTTTTTGAGGTATTCGACCGTTTCGTTCGCGCCGCCCAGCTGGCAGGACAGATTGGTGCATACCGTGAAGGTGTGTTTGCCCATCGGCTTGAGGTTGTACATATGGTAAAAGGTCGCCACCTCGTACACCGCCATCTGCGGCATGCCCAGGTATGACGCGACGTCCGTCATGTCAGCTGTGGCGATCCAGCCCTTCTCGTCCTGCACAAAACGCAATGCCGCCATCACCGCAGATTGCCTTTGTTCCGCCGGGTACTTCTTCAGCTCGCGGTCGATCTTGGCCTGTATTTGTTCAGATAACATTTGGGAACCTCAAAAAATCCACATTGCATCCCAACTGCTGCGTTGCGGAAAAAATTTCTTGCTTACATATACCCCATATGCGGCGCGGCGAAATTTTTTCCGCGCCTTGCATTTGGGCGAACTCTGAATTTTTAGAGGCTCCCATCAGCGGTCAACCTCTCCGAATACGATGTCCTGGGTGCCGATGATGGTCACCACGTCGGCGATCATGTGGCCGCGCGCCATCTCGTCCAGCGCGGCGATGTGGGCGAAACCCGGCGCACGGATCTTCATGCGATATGGTTTGTTCGCCCCGTCGGAGATCAGGTAGATGCCGAATTCGCCTTTGGGATGCTCCACTGCGGCGTAGGCTTCACCGGCGGGCACATGCATGCCTTCGGTGAACAACTTGAAATGATGGATCAGCTCTTCCATGTTCTCTTTCATGGATTCCCGCGCCGGCGGAGCGAACTTGTGGTTCGCTGTCATCACCGGACCGGGGTTGCTGGCCAGCCAAGAGATGCATTGTTTGATGATGCGGTTGGATTGGCGCATCTCCTCGACACGCACCAGATAACGGTCATAGGTGTCGCCATTGACGCCCACCGGGATATCGAAACTCACGCGGTCATACACTTCATAGGGCTGCTTTTTGCGCAGGTCCCACTCCACACCCGATCCGCGCAGCATCGGTCCGGTGAATCCCAGCGCCAAAGCGCGTTCCGGCGTGACCACGCCAATGCCAACGGTGCGCTGTTTCCAGATACGGTTGTCGGTCAGCAGGGTCTCGTATTCATCCACATATTTTGGAAAACGCTCGGTGAAGTCCGCCAGGAAATCAAGCAGCGAACCCTGGCGGTTCTCGTTGAGTTTCTTGACCGCCGCAGCGTTGTGTATCTTGGAGGCCTGGTATTGCGGCATGCTGTCCGGCAGATCGCGATAGACGCCGCCGGGACGGTAATAGGAAGCATGCAAACGCGCGCCGGACACCGCTTCATACACATCCATCAAGTCTTCGCGTTCGCGGAAGCAATACAGGAAAACCGTCATCGCACCGATGTCCAGCCCGTGTGCGCCCAGCCACAGCAGGTGATTCAGGAGGCGGGTGATCTCGTCGAACATCACGCGGATATATTGCGCACGCAGCGGCACGTCGATGCCGGCCAGTTTTTCGACCGCCAGCACGTAAGCGTGTTCGTTGCTCATCATCGACACGTAATCCAGCCGGTCCATATAGGGCAGTGTCTGCAGGAAGGTCTTGTGTTCGGCGAGCTTTTCGGTGGCGCGATGCAGCAACCCGATATGCGGATCGGCACGTTCGATCACTTCGCCATCCAGCTCCAGCACCAGGCGCAACACACCGTGCGCAGCCGGGTGTTGAGGACCAAAGTTCATGGTGTAGTTTTTTATTTCCGACATAGCTCTACCTAACTCATTGAGAAAGGGGCAGGATGCAAGAAGAAAGAGGCAAGGAAACCCTTGAGCTTTTCACCTTGAAACTTGTACCTTGTATTTTTTCAGCCATTGCCGCGCTCAAGATTGTCGGCGTAATTCTCTTCCCGCACGATGCGCGGCGTCACTTCGCGCGGCTCGATCGAAACCGGCTGATACACCACTCGCTGCTGTTCGGGGTCATAGCGCATTTCCACATTGCCGGACAGCGGGAAATCCTTGCGGAACGGATTGCCGACAAAACCATAGTCGGTCAGGAGGCGACGCAGATCGGGGTGTCCGGTGAACACGATGCCGTACAGATCGAAAGCTTCGCGCTCGTACCAGTTGGCGCATGACCAGATATCGACCACCGATGCCAGCATCGGAAAATCGTCCTGCTCGGCATAGATACGTACGCGCAGGCGCGCGTTATGCGCCACCGACAGCAGGTTGTAGACCACCGCAAAACGGAAGTTATGCGTATCGGAAGCGATCGGCGCATCGCCGGAAGGGAAATACGCGCCCCCCTCGGTAACATCGCTGCCGTACGCAGAGTAATCGACGCCGCACAGATCGATCAATTGCTGGAAGCGCAGCTCGGGCGCATCGCGCAGCCGTGTCAACGCGGCCAGCATATCGATCGCCTTGAGCACGACGGTCAGTTCCCCGAGTCGTTCTTCCAGACTGACCAGCTTGTCGCCAAATACCTTAGTCAAGTTGGCACGCAGGGTACCCAGTTCAGCAGCCATAGTTCATCCTAGCGCGCAATGGTATTCGTCCTTTTGATCTTGTTTTGCAACTGGATGAGGCCGAACAGCAAAGCCTCGGCGGTCGGGGGGCAACCCGGCACATAGATATCCACCGGCACGATACGGTCACAGCCGCGTACCACCGAATAGGAATAGTGATAATAGCCCCCGCCATTCGCGCAGGAGCCCATCGATATCACCCAGCGCGGTTCGGACATCTGGTCGTAGACCTTGCGCAGCGCGGGTGCCATCTTGTTGCACAGCGTACCGGCCACGATCATCACATCCGATTGGCGCGGACTGGGGCGAAACACGATACCAAAGCGATCGAGATCGTAACGTGCCGCGCCGGCATGCATCATCTCCACCGCGCAGCACGCCAGGCCGAAAGTCATCGGCCACAATGAACCGGTGCGCGTGTAATTGATGATGGTATCGAGGGTCGTGGTGACGACACCCTTTTCCAGAACGCCTTCAATACCCATGATTAGCCTCTTGCAAGTCGTGAGCACGCGAGCGATTATGTGCGGGCTCGAATTGTCCCATCCATGTTGCTATTCCCATTCCAGCGCCCCCCTCATCCACTCATAGATAAAGCCCACCACCAGGATGGCCAGGAAGATCATCATGGAGACAAAGCCGAAGGTACCGATCTCCTTGAGCACGATCGCCCAGGGGAACAGGAAGGCGATCTCCAGATCGAACAGGATGAACAGGATGGCCACGAGGTAATAACGCACATCGAATTTCATGCGCGCGTCCTCAAATGCCTCGAAACCACATTCATAGGGGGAAAGTTTCTTGCTGTTCGGCCGGTTGGGAGCCACCAACTTACCCAGCATCACGGGAACCACGCCCATCGCGATACCGACACAGATGAACAACAGTACCGGGAAATAGTTTTCCAACATTGAGGACTTCTCCCTTCTGCGAATGATTCGTGAGTTAACTCAGAATTTATTAATTGTCATATCCTGCTGGCACGTTGAAATGCCAGTGATTCGAACTGCCGGTAAATACCTGGTGCGGATGGGGAGACTCGAACTCCCACGCCCTTGCGGGCACAAGCACCTCAAGCTTGCGTGTCTACCAATTCCACCACAACCGCAATATTGCTATATATTTGTTATTTTGGAATATCCTTAGCCTTCGAGTTGTCGGCGGGAGCGGCCGGAAGCGCGGCCGGCTCAGTCTGAGCGGCGGCCGGGTTCACCTTGTCCATCACGCCCTGTTGCTGCGACGGGTGGGAATATATGTATGTCAGCGACAAGCTGGTGATAAAGAACAGCGTCGCGGCGACTGCCGTACTACGACTCAGAAAATTTGCGGAACCGCTGGAACCGAACAGACTGCCTGCCGAACCCGTGCCGAACGCAGCGCCCATATCGGCACCTTTCCCGTGTTGCATCAGTACCAGACCGATCAACACCACTGCTGTGATCACATGCACTACCCAAACTAATGTTTCCAATTACTGCTCCCTGCACTTAGTACTACTGCCGATTTAAAATTTGACCGGAAGAATAGCCAGCTATTTCCCGGCACCCGCGCGGCATATCGCCAAAAATTCCTCGGCCACCAGCGCCGCGCCGCCGATCAGGCCGCCGTCAATATCCGGCATCCCGAACAACTCGGTTGCATTATTTGCCTTCACGCTGCCACCATAGAGTATACACAACCCGGCAGCGATTTTACCATCAAGCGCGGCAACCCGCTGCCGGATGAATGCATGGACCGCTTGGGCTTGCGCAGCAGTCGCGGTCTTGCCGGTTCCGATCGCCCATACCGGCTCGTATGCCACCACCGCGTTTCGCAGCGCCTGCACACCGCCCAGCTGTATCAGAGCATCCAGTTGTTCGGCCACCACCTGCTCGGTGACCCCGCTGTCGCGCTGCGCCAGCGATTCACCGACGCACAGGATGGGCGTCAACCCCGCTTGCTGCGCCGCAATGAATTTCTCGGCCACCAGGTGACTGCTCTCGGCATAGTATGCGCGCCGTTCGGAATGACCGACGATCACGTATGTGCAGCCAAAGTCAATCAGCATCGCCGCCGACACTTCACCGGTGTAGGCGCCTTTGTCCAACTGGTGCACATCCTGAGCGCCCCACTTGACCGTGCTGCCGGACAGCTCCTGCTGCGCCTGGGTCAGATAGGGGAACGGCACACAAACTGCGCAATCGACTCCCGGTAGCCCAGCCATTCCGCTGCGCACCGCACCCAATAGTTCGGCGTTCTGGGACTGGACGCCATGCATCTTCCAATTTCCTGCTACCAATTTTCGACGCGTCGTGTTCAATTTTAATCCGCCAAACAATGAAAGCGCGCAATGCTACCTGCGAACATGCTTGCGGTCAATGTAACAAGGCGGATCAGGTGAGCCGGGATCAGTCTTAAAGCGGACATGCACGCAGCAATGCACGCTCGGTAACCGAGACCTGCACTTAGGCAACGTACCGTATCGCCGCGAGCGCGGCTCAGAGCAGACCAGCGAGTATTTCCCGCATCGAGACCTCGGCAAGAAGATCTGCTGCCTGGCTGCGTTGACCATGTCCGGATTGTCGGCCAGCGCAACATCCGGAGCCATGCCTTCCGCATAGCCTGCCATTGCCTCGCCACCGGATACACACGGGGCATAACTGGAATTGCGGTGGATCCGGGCGAGGCTTTGCAATCCCTCTACAAGATAGAACCCGCGCATGCAAAGAATTTTAACGATCGCGAAAATTAAAGTTGAGAGTGGCATTCAGCCGGGCTTGAAATCGGCGACAATGAAATACTTACGAAAGGGTACGAAATGCGCCTGACCATGTACACCGATTATTCGCTGCGTGTCCTGCTTTATCTTGCCGGCAGGGAAAATGCGTCGACGACCATCACTGAACTGGCCGATTTTTACAATATCTCACGGAATCACCTTGTAAAGGTGGTGCACAACCTCGGACTCAAGGGTTATATCCTGACAACGCGGGGCAGGAACGGCGGCATCAAGCTCGCCCGTGCGCCAAAAGAGATTCTGGTCGGCGATGTGGTGCGCTCGACCGAACCCGATTTCGACTTGTTCGAATGTTTCGATCCGGCTACAGATCAGTGTGTGATAACCCGTTCATGCGGGCTGAAGTCGGTACTGTTCAACGCGCAAAAGAACTTCCTGTCTGAGCTCGACCGATACACGTTGGCCGACATCGCCAAGACTTCCAAAAAGGCTTTCCCTGCCTTCAGATCCATCCCGATCGTTCACAACCAAGGGGAATAAAAACTCCGCAGAAAGAAACTACGCAGGAATCTTGCAGATTATGCAGCCTGCACCGGAATCTGCTCGCGTTGCGCGATGATGCGATTGTGTTCATCCACATAGACGAGTTGCGGGTGGAATTTTTGCAGCTCCATTTCCGAATACATCGCGTAGCTGGCGATGATGAGCAGATCGCCCGGCTTGGCCTTGTGCGCCGCCGCACCATTCACGGAGATGACACCCGAACCACGCTGTGCACGTATCGCATAGGTGGTGAAGCGCTCACCGTTGGTGATGTTGTAGATGTCGATCTGCTGATACTCCCTGATGTCGGCCGCATCCAGCAAATCGTCGTCGATCGCGCACGAGCCTTCGTAATGCAGCTCGGCGTGCGTGACATGCACCCGGTGCAACTTGGCTTTAAGCATGATTCTTTGCATCAGTCACCTCTCAATCAGGGGCGGTGATTATATATCACCGTAGCGCGCACGCAACCATTCAGAGACTTACTTCAATATTGTCGATCAAACGGGTATTGCCCAATCTGGCCGCTGCCAGTATCGCCAGAACACGCTGACCGCGAGTGGCCTGAAGCAGATCAGGCTGGTTGCGCACCGCCACATAATCCACCTTCCAGCCTCTTGCTACAAGCCGTTCGACAGCCCGCTTCTCCAATTGTTCAAAATCAAGATTACCTTGCATAATGGACTGCCGTATCCCTTGCAGCGTTTGATATAAAAAGACTGCCTCGCCTCGCTCGGTGACACTCAGATACTGGTTGCGTGAACTCAGCGCCAGACCGTCCGCCGTGCGCACCGTCTCGCCGCCGATGATGCGCACCGGCAGATTCAGTTGCGCGACCATCGCCCGGATGATGTGCAGTTGCTGGTAATCCTTCTTGCCGAACAGTGCGACGTGCGGCTGCACGATATTCAGCAGCTTCAGCACCACCGTCGCCATACCGCGAAAATGTCCGGGGCGAGATGCGCCATCCAGCTCGTTGGAAATCGGCGGCTCGACGAACACCACCTGCTGCTCGGGATACATCTCGTTGACCGACGGCGCGAACACCACATCCACCAAACCTTGCAGCTTCGCACAATCCGCTTCCAGCGTACGCGGGTACTTATCGAAATCCTCGTTCGGCCCGAATTGCAGCGGGTTGACGAAGATGCTCACCACCACGCACTTGCCCTGTTCGCGCGCAATGCGCACCAAGTCGAGATGCCCCTCGTGCAGATTGCCCATGGTCGGTACGAAGGCGATGGCGGTTTCGCTGCGCAGGCGTGCGCGCAGGTCAGTGATGGTATTAATGATTTGCATTTATTCAGTCGTCAAAAATTCGTAGGGTGGGCAAAAGCGCAGCGTTAACCAATGACTTGCTGTCGTTTTCTGACAGCTTAGTCAGATGGCTATGCAGAGCTGCCCACGCGGTTCATTCATCAACATCCACTCCATCCGCACTTCCCGCCCAATCCAGCGGATACCTTCCCTTCGCTAAAAAACGATGAAAGGTCGAATGCGGCCAATCAGCAACGCGCGACACCAGCCCATGTTTTACCGGATTGAAATGCAGATAATCAACATGCCGCTGCAAATCACTCTCGTCGCGGATGCAATGTTCCCAGAAACGGCGTTGCCAGATCGTCGCTTCACGGTGCTTCAACTTCGAGCCGTTGAGCCATTCCTCACGGCGATATTGCGCCCCAACTGCCCGGCTTACCGCGCTCTTGATAAGTGACCAACGCCCGGAAAAATCATCATCATCCAGTGGCAACGTCCACACGCAGTGCAGGTGATCAGGCAGCAACACCCACGCATCAATCGTAAACGGCTTACTGCGCCGTACCGACACCATCGCTTTGCGTAATGCATTGTGGATCGCCGCATCGCACAATATCGGTTGGCGGCGATACGCAACCACTGTAACGAAAAATGTGCCTCCGGCAGTGATTGCGCGGCGATAACGCGACATGATTATTCAACTCCCAATTCGTTGACGATCAATGTCGGGTGGGCAAACGCTTTTATTGCCCAGCGTTTCAGTTCACGTTCATTCCGCGTGGGCAGATGAAACTTGCCCACCCTACTGGACTGATCGTGGAGGGTGCACGTCCGAGTAACGTCGCAATCGAACGAATCGACTGACCCGCCACCACGGCACGAGATATTTCCTCGCGTTCAGCCAAAGTCAGGGCCAATCTCGATCGGTGTCGTTGAGCCGGTCGTATCCCGCCACTCTTAGCCAAGATGCCCTGAATTGCTGAGTGGCTTCGATCAAACAACTGTGCGATCTGCTGTAGAGATTCGCCTTTTTGCCAGCGCTCCCACATGAGAGCCTTCTGGCTTTCCGTGTAATATATCCGTGGTCTTTGTTTCATTGGCAACACTCCTTCTGCTTACGCAGATTCTAGTGTGTTGCATCGACCGGTTGAAACCGCAACCCATAGCGGACATCAGACTTTCCCAGAGCAGATATTATACCGAACCACTATTCCTTTTCGTGCGCAATTAGTACAATTTGTTTAGCTATATTCTCAGGTGAAAGAACGAAATCTACACACCCGCTTGCAATCGCGCTCGCGGGCATATCCGGCGACGTGGCTGTGTCTGGTTTCTGCGCGATGGTGACTCCCCCCACTTCCTTTATCCCGCAAAGCGCATCTGCTCCGTCGCCATCATAGCCGGAGACAATGACAGCGATAAGTTTACCGTCCCAATGCTCAGTCAGGGAACGCAGAAACACCGTAATCACGTCGGGCCAACCTCTGGGTTTAGAAATCGGTTTTAGGCGAAACTCACCATCAAGTACATGCAAATCTCGTTGTTCCGGGATAATGAACACATGGTTGGGCTGGATGTCTAATTTTTCCGTGATCAGCTCAACTGGCATTGAGGTGTACTGCGGTAGAATCTCATGGAGCAAGGTGGCTACTGTTCTCAGGTGATTGACGATAACGATAGCAACACCCATGTCGGACGGCAGATTGCGTAGTAA
The DNA here is from genome assembly GCA_038203435.1 of Burkholderiales bacterium. Classification (GTDB taxonomy): domain Bacteria; phylum Pseudomonadota; class Gammaproteobacteria; order Burkholderiales; family Gallionellaceae; genus Gallionella. The sequence goes on along the minus strand of JBBRDZ010000031.1, from coordinate 7,617 downwards.
ACGGATATAAGCATCGAGGCCACCAGCCGAACCGCCTACGCAAACAACTGGAAAATCTTTTCTGACTTTATTGGTTTGCATTGACAATCACTCCTTGATTGGTAAATTCCGGCATCACCAAAGACACTTTCCAATATATTTAACCTGTCTGTTCCGTGCTGCCCAAAGCTGACATTACAATTGCTCAAAACGGATATTTAACGTCAAGCCAAGAAGCTGGCCGGCGCGAATCCCGATGCAGTTGACTGTGGCACTCCCGCTACTTGCGGGTTATGCGGGGTTTCACACTGGCTGCCTTGGCGATTTCCAGCAGCCCAAGCAATGCCTGATTGACGGCCTCACCATTGGGAAATGCCTTGGCCACCTGGGGCGTGAGCACGACTACATTCGATGCAGCTTTGACTTGTTTTGCATATTTTCCACGCGTCATTTTGCCAAAATCTTCGCGGCGATATTCAGGACGCAATTCTTCAACGGTTTTCTCAAGCTTCGTCATATGTTCCTTTCAATTCGTGTCGCGCGATCACAATGTACCGGAGTAAAGTTGTTTTGGCTAATCGTGCCTAAATCCAGATGAGTTAAGTAACGCACTCTTTGCACACCGCCCATCTTCCCCTGTGCGCCGCCGAGTAGCGCAGGCTGGTCAGGAGATGTCGGCGAGGTGCTTTGCATAGCCATTCGACTAAGCTGGCAAACAACGCCAGCCAAGTCGCTGGTTATGTTTGAGCGCGCAGCGCGAGTTCCGCAGCCGCCTGAGCAGCCGAGCAACGCAGGGTACCGCGTAGCGGCGGCAAACCGGGGTCGCCTTCTTTTTGGTTACTTTTTCTTTGGCGAAGCAAGAAAAAGTGTCTTGCTGCCGGGCAACCCCCGGCGGTTTTGTTTTTGTCGTTCATGCTTCGACAAGCTCAGCACGAACGGAGAAAACATCAAAACCCGTGCTCCACACCCGGAAACTCCCCCGCCTTCACCTCGCGTACATAGCGCGCCACCGCGTCTGCAACGGACGCCGCGCCCTGCATGTAGTTCTTCACGAAGCGCGCCTTCTTGCCCGGATAGATATCCAGCATATCGTGCAGCACCAGCACCTGACCGGAACATTCCACACCCGCGCCGATGCCGATGGTGGGGATGGTAAGCGCGGCAGTGATCTCCGCCACCAGCAGCGCGGGCATCGCTTCCAGCACGATCATGCCGGCACCGGCCTGTTCGAGCGCCACGGCATCTTCCAATATTTTTTGCGCGGCGGCGGACTCTTTGCCTTGCACGCGATAGCCGCCCAACTGGTTCACCGATTGCGGGGTCAGGCCGAGGTGGCCGCATACCGCAATACCACGCGAAGTTAAGAAGCGCACCGTTTCCACCATCACCGCGCCGCCTTCGATTTTGACCATCTGCGCACCCGCCACCATCAATTTTTCCGCATGGGTGAAGGCTTCCTGCGGGCTGACCTGGAATGTACCGAACGGCATGTCGGCGATGATGAACGCCTGTTTCGATCCGCGCGCCACGCAGGCGGTGTGGTAGACCATATCATTCAATGTAACCGGCAATGTGGTTTCGTGTCCCTGCAACACCATACCCAGCGAATCGCCGACCAGCAGCACGTCCACGCCCTGCGCTTCGAGCAGCGCGGCAAAGCTGGCGTCGTAACAGGTCAGCACGGCGATCTTCTCGCCCTTGCCGCGCATGGTTTGCAATTTGCCCAGGGTCGTTCTCATCAAGCTGCTTATCCTTTGCTGAAAAATTCGCGCGGTCCGCGCATTTCATCGATGCGTTTCAGCAGCAGATTGAAATCCTCATCGCCGTCGACAAAGTTCAGATGCTCGCTGTTCACCATCAACACCGGCGCCGCGTCGTAATGATAGAAGAAATCGCTGTAGCTTTGTGACAGGCGCAACAAATAGTTTTCACTGATGCCCTGCTCATAGGGTTTGGCGCGGCGCTGTACGCGCTCTGCCAGCGTTTCCGGCGCGGCCTGCAGATAGATCACCAGATCGGGTACCGGTGCCTGCAATTTCAGCGATCGGTAGATCTGCTGATACAGCGTGAACTCTTCATCGTTGAGGTTGAGCCTTGCGAACAACGGATCCTTTTCAAACAAAAAGTCGGCAACCGTGTTTTCCCGGAACATATCCATCTGTGCCAGATCGCGCACTTCATTGCCGCGCTGGAACAGGAAAAACAGCTGGGTCGCCAAAGCGTAGCGCGTGGGATCCTGATAGAAGCGGGCAAGAAAGGGATTCTCGTCGGGCTTTTCCAGCAGCGTGACCGAGCCCAGGTGTTGCGCCAGCCGGTGTACCAGGCTGGTCTTGCCGACGCCTATCGGGCCTTCCACGACCACATAGCGGTATTTTTCAAATGTCATCCGGGATCCTGTCCAATATTTGATCACGGCATTGCGCCAGCGCCAGGCTGGCCGGGCCGACGCCGGGAATGGCAATATCCGGCGCGATCTCCAGCAAAGGCTGCAACACAAACGCGCGCCGATGCATTTGCGGGTGCGGAATGGTCAGGCCGTGCTCGTGCAGTTGCAAATCGCTGTACAGCAGCACATCCATATCCAGTGTGCGTGGTGCATTGCGAAAACTGCGCAGGCGGCCCTGGCTGAGTTCGATCTGCAGCAGCGCTGCCAGCAAAGCTTGCGGCGCAAGGTCGGTGGTGATCTGCGCCACCGCATTGACGAAATCAGGCTGACTAGCGATATCGGGCTGTTCGGGACTACCCAGTGGCGCGCTGCGATACATCGATGACCTGGCCAGCAGCCGCGTATCAGGCAGCCCATCCAGCGCGGCAAAAGCGCTATGCAGTTGCCGGTGAGGGTCTTCGAGATTGCTGCCGAGTCCGATGAAGGCGATGTGCGGCATTACGCTACCGGTTCACCCACGGCAGAATCTGCCGTCTTCTTGCGCGGTTTGCGGCGGCGTTTCTTCTCGCCCGCCACCTCGGGCTGCAACATTTCCGCACGACGTTCTTCACTGGCATCCTGGAACTCGTCCCACCACAGACCGAGCGCGGCATCCACCTCCCCGCTGGCACAGCGCAATAACAGGAAATCATACGCGGCGCGAAACCGCGGCTGTTCCAGCAAGCGGAACGGACGCTGTCCGGCACACTGCTCGAAGCGTTGCTGCAACAACCAGATCTCTTTCATCACTGCATCCTGGCGATGCGGGATGGCGAGCTGCGCTCGCTGCCTGGCCAGCACTTCATCCATCGCCTCGTGCATCGCGCCCACCGGACGCGCGCCCTGCTGCACGCGCAGATTCCATGCCGCCAATACTTCATGCCACAGCAATGCGGCGAACAGGAATGCCGGCGAGACCGTCTTTTCCTGACTGAGACGCTCGTCGGTGTTGCGCAGTGCCAGCATGATGAATTTCTCGCCCATCGGCTGTTCCCAGATCACATCCAGCAACGGCAACAAGCCATGGTGCAGATTCATCTTGCGCAACTGCTTGATGCACTCCAGCGAATGTCCGGACAGCAGCATCTTCAGCACTTCATCGAGCAGGCGCGCCTTGGGTACATTGTCGAGCAAACCCTTCAGCTCGGCGATCGGGGCAGCGGTCGCAGGGTCCAGTTTGATACCCAGCTTGGCGGACAGACGCACTGCACGCAGCATGCGCACCGGGTCTTCGCGGTAGCGCACCAGCGGATCTCCGATGATGCGCAGCAAATGGCTGCGGGTATCGGCATAGCCGCCGTGAAAGTCGTGTATCTCCTGGGTGGACGGATCGTAGAACAATGCATTGGCGGTAAAATCGCGCCGTGCAGCATCCTGCTCCTGGTCGCCGAATTCATTGTCGCGCAGCAATCGGCCGTGCTCATCGGTTTGTGCGTCCTCGGCTTCGATCATGCGTCGGAAGGTGGACACCTCGACCACTTCCTCGCCGAACATCACATGCACCAGCTGGAAACGCCGCCCAATGATGCGCGCGCGGCGAAACACACGGCGTACCTCCTCCGGTGTGGCATCGGTTGCCACGTCGAAATCTTTGGGTTTGCGCTCCAGCAGCAGGTCGCGCACCGCACCGCCCACCACATAGGCCTGATATCCCGCTGCCTGCAGACCGTCGGTGACCCGCAATGCACCATAACTGATCTGTGCGCGCGCCACTCCATGCAGGTTGAACGGGATCACCTGTGCGTTACCCTCAGACCGGGTTTTGGCGGACTTGCGGAAAACACGCTTGAGGAATTTTTTGATCATGCAGCCTTCAAAATGTAAAGCGCGACACAGTCGCGCAAAGAGTGCGGATTATACAGCCCCGCAGCGAAACGCGCCTTGCGGCGCGCTGCATGGCTTGCATGCCTCGTTCTGGGCTTGCCGAATGGGAACTTGCAAGGGAATTCAGGTTGCGGTGCCGGCACTGACTATCGGTAAAGCTTCCATGCAATCGCCAGGAAAATCAAAATGTCTAGCCGCAAGCTTTTGGAAATACACTGACCGGTAATCTGTTTGAGCCTGCGACAGCCGTATCCAGTCCAGTGACTGCGGGATTGATGTCGGCGCTCGCATCGCCATTTTCGCAAGTCCACATGCCAGAGAGCGGGTTATAGTACAAATGCACGCTCAACGGCGTGCCACCCGGCAAATTACCGGTCATCAACCTGCTGCTCACCTGCGAATTTTTGAAGTCGGCCTGCAGGCTGGTGGAATTGGCGGGAATGCTGATGAGATTTACATATTTACCCGAAGTGATCGCATTTACCCCACTGGAAACCCCACTGACAGCGCCGATCTGGAATACCCCGGTCGTGGTATACAGTTCAGTGAGCGGAGTCTTCAGTCCATCCAGCAGGGTGAACGCTTCGGCGATCTGCGCGCGCGCCGTGTAGTCGCCGTACGCCGGTATCGCCACAGCCGCAAGAATGCCGATGATCGCAACCACGATCATCAGTTCGACCAGGCTAAATCCATGTTGGATCATAGTCACTTTCAATTCGCTTTATTATGAAATGAATGTTCATACGGATACGTCGAGAGACAACAATCGCAATAGCCGTGCCTATGATACAACATATTGTTTCTATGTATTAATGCATCTTAAATCGGCCACACCAGAAAAGGCCGAACTACCCAAGCCTGTCACCGACTAACACGTTTGGGTATGCACTCCCGCTGCGGAACCAAACATTCAGCAACAAATCGCTGGCTGGATCTGCAATTCTCTTGATTCAAATAAAGAGCGCCCAGCGGCGCGTCTCGGAAGCGCAGATCGATGTTTGGCGCTCTGCAAAAACGCCGGCACCTGGTGGTCATCTCTGTTGAGTACTTAGGGAATCTCTGATTAAGTCGTCTCACCGGCGGAGGCCGGTGTCCAGTTGATTGAATACACTGGATTCCGGCCTTCACCGGAATGACAGTATCGAGGTTAATCTGAGGTTCCTTAGTCTATCGGCGTGCGCGATACCCATGCCGAAACATTCAGCCAGCATGGCTCATAACTGGCGGATCAAACGCACAGACCCTTGATCCATCGGCTGTACAAGCGATCCGCGAGAGCGTTCAAACGAGGCAACAGCGCATGCATCCGGCGTTTCATCTCGCCGGCGGATTGCACGGCCGGGCTGCTGCTTGCCGCGATCTCGCCCGCACCGGAAACACACCAGACGGCGATCATTTCCGCAGTCATTTCAACATGGCATTGCAGTGCAAGATGTTTACCGATGGCGTAGGCCTGATTGCTACAATGTGCGCTGGACAACAGGTGGGTGGCACCCTGCGGCAGACTGAAAGTCTCGCCATGCCAATGGAACGCTGTAAAGTTCCGGATGTCACCGAACCAGTCGCGCGCGATGCCGTTATCCGACACTTGCACCTCGCCCCAGCCGATCTCTTTGACCTGATTGGCAGACACGACGGCACCCAACGCCCTGGAGATCAGTTGCCCTCCCAGGCAATGACCGAGCAGCGGTATGTCTCTGGCCACAGCGTCGCGGATCAGCGCCTCCGCTTTCGCTATCCACGGCAGATCGTCATTGACGCTCATCGGACCGCCCATGAACACCAGCCCCGAATAGCGCACGGCATCCAGCGGTACGACAACGCCGACATCGATCGCGATCAATTGCCAGGGAATTTTCCGTGCGTCGAGAAAATCGGCAAGGTAGCCGGGGCCTTCGGTGGCAGTGTGGCGGAAGATGGCGACGGGTTTCATAAAATCCGGACAGGATCAAGGGAGAAGGGAACGCACCTTTGGTGCTCAAGGGAAGTGCGGTTTTATCCTTAGCCCTGCTCTCTTCACGCCTTGGTTTTATCCCGTTCGATCAGTGCATAGGCCGAGTGACAACACGCTGCGGAGCAGCTTGTTGCGGTGCAGGCTAATGCGCGTAGCGTGTTATGCCGGAGCCAATGTGTATCAATCATTCTGCTTGTCCCGTTCAATCAAAGCATAAGCAGAATGATTGTGTATCGATTCGAAATTCTCCGACTCGACCACGTAGGCATCGATGCGCTCGTCTGCATCCAGAACCGCCGCGACGTCGCGCACCATGTCCTCGACGAATTTGGGATTGTCATACGCGCGTTCGGTGACATATTTTTCGTCGGGACGTTTCAGCAATCCATACAGCTCGCAAGAGGCTTGCTCCTCTGCAATGCGCACCACGTCCTCGATCCAGACGAAGCTGTTGGTGCGCAACGACAGGGTCACATGTGAACGCTGGTTGTGCGCACCGCGCTCGGATATCTTCTTCGAACACGGACACAGGCTGGTGACTGGCACCAGCACTTTCATCGTCACGCTGGACTTGCCGTTGATCGTTTCACCGATCAGCGTGACATCATAATCGAGCAGACTTTGCACCCCGGATACCGGTGCGGTCTTGTTCACGAAATAAGGGAAACTCATTTCGACGTAACCGGATTTCGCTTCCAGGCGCGTCACCATCTCCTGCAGTATATTTTCGAACGACTCCACCGAAATCTCGCGCTCATGCTGGTTGAGTATCTCGACAAAACGCGACATGTGCGTGCCCTTGAAGTTATGCGGCAGATGCACGTACATGTTGAAAGTGGCAATGGTGTGCTGCACACCGACGCTCTTGTCTTTTACCTTGACCGGATGACGTATGCCTTTGATTCCGACACGATCGATCGCCAGATGGCGCGTATCGGCCAGACTTTGCACATCGGGAATGAAGTTTTTCTCGGGAGAATTCATGTTTGACATCCTATCAGGTTGCACAGGCACTGGATTATAACAAATCCCGACAGATTTACTAGGTTAAGTCGCTGCGCCGTGGCCCGGCTTACCTTCCAGCTTGCCTTGTATTTGCAATAACAGACCCCCGGCGTCCAGACCGCAATCCGCCAGCATCCGCGCATGTTCGCCCTGTTCGATGAAACGGTCGGGCAGGCCGAGCTGCAACAACGGGACGTTTACGCCGTGCGCTTGCAAGCATTCCGCCACCGCGCTACCCGCACCTCCCTGCACGGAATTTTCTTCCACCGTCACCAGCAACTCGTGTTCACGCGCCATGCGCAATACCTGGTCAACATCCAGTGGTTTGACGAAGCGCATATTGACGACTGTCGCGTCCAGCTGTTCCGCTGCCGCCAGCGCAGGGGCCAGCATGCTGCCGAAGGCCAGAATCGCCACCCGTTTTCCGCTA
>JBBRDZ010000030.1:0-21379 GCA_038203435.1 Burkholderiales bacterium | reverse complement strand
GGTTTTGATCCTGGCGATGGCATCCTCAATTTTGATGGTGGGGTGCAATAATTTATCTAAAAGGCATTTGGACAGCATCGCCAATGTCGATCCGGGTATTGGCTATCTGGACGGCAAATTCCGTATCTGCCGGGAAAATTGCCCGAAGCGCACAGAGAAGATTCTGGATGATGCTGACTATGTGGTGATGCAAGCTCCACCGGCCAGCATCAAGCAACCCGAACCGCCAATAACTCTGCCTGTCAGCATCGCAGCACCCGCCAACGAGCCCGCCGACATTTTTATTGTGCAATTCGAGTTCGGCAAGAGCATGCCGACCAACGATGGGTTCAAGTCACTCGCCTTGCTCACCAAAGCAGCCAGACAAACAGCAGTCGCCATCGAGCTGATCGGCGAAACAGACGATATCGGCACACAAAATTACAACGACAGGCTGGCGTCCAACCGTGCGCATTTTGTGGCGCGCTGGCTTGGATCGCACGGGGTGAATGCCAATATTTCTGTTGAAGCAAAAGGGGAATGCTGCCACCCGGCGCCATACGACAAGACAAAAGCGGCGTTGCAGGAAAAGCGTCGCGTGCAAGCAAAAGTGCGGCAGACAACAGGGAGAGGAGGGCGCACCAAAAAGTGATTATCGACAACCGCAGCAAGCCAACTATTCAACAATTTACCAAAGGATTCAAGAATGAAAAATAAATTGATCGTTTCGCGCATTGCCCTTCTGTGCGCGCTGCTCGGCATTCCGGCTTTCGCCTTCGCCGGTACAACGGGGACAGAATTCATGGCTCTGTACAACTGGATCAACGGGGTTGTTACCGGCTACCTTGGTCGTGCCATCGCAATGGCATCTGTTGCCATCGGCGCGTTGATGTCTGTCGCCAGATCAAACCCGATTCCAATTCTTGCCGGGATCGGCTTTGCGATTTTTCTGCAATACACGCCAACGATCATCACCGGCATTTTGACCGCGACGATCTGAGGAAAAGGCGATGAATGAGACTGGCTATATTCCGCGCACATTGGACAAGCAAGAGCAGTTCCTGTTGTGGGATATAGACCAGTTCATCGTGGCCGTGTTGCTAATCGGCATTGGTTTGTCATTGGGAATGATGATCGGCGGGATTGTGTGTGGAAGCGCGGCAGCTTGGCAATACGGCAAACTCAAAGCGGGCAAACACGCAAAATTTGCTATCCACTCAATTTATTGGTGGGTGCCAAGCAGGCTGTTTGTCAAAGCTACCGTGACCCCGCCGTCACATGAACGCTATTTTTTGGGTTAATCCGTGATTTCAAAAAAATACATTTCCACGAGCAGCAATAAAGCCAGCGAGATCACTTTTCTCAGGCTGGCAGTCGGCGTTCTATTGCTCATCATCCTTGTTGAGGGAATGGTTCTGCAAAAAACGCTGGGTATGGAGAAGACGGTCATCGTTCCCCCGGTAATCGAGAAAAGTTTCTGGGTGTCCGGCAACGAAGTATCCAGAAACTATCTTGAGCAAATGGCCTACTGGTATGCGGGATTGGCATTGAATGTAACCCCCTCCACAGGGGAATACCAGAAACAACAGTTTCTGCATTACGCAACGCCATCCGACATCGGACGGCTCGCCGCAGACATGACATTGCGGCTCGATTTTTTGAGCAAGAACAACACATCTACGCTCTTTACGGCGCAAGCACTGAATACGGATGAAAAATTGATGAAGGTGGCCATTGTCGGCAACCTGGACACCTTCGTGGGAGACAAGCGCGCAAGCGTCAGGCGTACTGTGTTTGTTGTCGGTTTCAAGTATCTAAACGGGAGGCTGTATGTCAGTGAATTCAAGGAAACAAACGAACAAGATATGTTTGGTGCTGGCCCTGCTGGGAAGTAGCTTTCAGGCTGGGGCAGCACAGATTCTGCTTCAGGCATCGCCCACCGAGCCAACAACCGCTACGGTATCTCGCAATGAACCCAATCTGTTCAAGGTGGACGGTCGCAAGATCAAGCGCATCCATGGGACAGAAGGCATGTTTACGGTAACGCCGGAGCAGGATACCGGTGTGGCATGGCTAAAACCGACCACCGACAAACCGCTGATGAGCGTCTTCATTACCGACGACACTGGCCAGCACTACAAGCTGCTGCTGAAGGTAGAAGATATTCCGGCAGAGACGATCATCATCAGAGGCAGTAAAGGCTCTGCCCAGCAATCCAGGGGCATCAAAAATGAGCCGCGAAACGAAGAGATTTTGGGCGCCATCATGGCGCTCCATGATGGGGAAGGCGACCCGAAGAGCGAGCTTGTTCCATTGTGGAAAGGCGTTAAATTCGAGCTGGTCAGGACGCTTGATCTGAGAGGGTTGCGCGGGGAAGCGTACAAACTGACAAACACCTCGGACAAGCAAGTCGTCATGGATGAGCGTGAGTTCTACCGCGATGGCGTACAGGCAGTATCGGTTGAGAAATTGGTGCTGGAAGCCGGAGATTCAACAGCAGTATTCGTCCTCAGCGAGGGCGAGTAATGTCCAGACTATCAGAGAAGCTCGCAATCATGACACCCAGGACCCGCCAGTACATCATGCTCGGCGGAACCGGGACGGTATTCCTGGGCCTGGTGGCGGGTAGCGTTGCCCTTTGGGATAGCCAGCCGGCAGTTCTGCCCACACCAACAAATCAACAACAACCTACTAATATTTCGGCACCCGGATCATCGGTTGACCCGAAAGATGTCTGGATGACCCAATCCGCCGCGCAAATGAAGCAGATGGATGATGTCATCAAGGAATTGAAACAGCAGATGACAGAAATGGGGGCAAAGGCATCAGTCGTATCACCAGCAGATACACAGCAACAATCAATTCTGCCGCCGCTCCCGCCAATGCCTCCAGCAGCACCATCGCAACCATTGTCTGGATTGATGCCACCAACAGACAAGCTTGAGCCGCCCATGCCGGTTCCGCAACAAGATAGAGGGATTGCCTCTTTTGAGGTTAGCGGCACCCAGGAAGCGAAGCAGGCTCCTGCCGCCTCGGACACAAAGACGGGTTACGTGCCAGCCGGATCGTTCGTGCGAGTCGCCCTTCTGGGTGGCCTCGATGCACCAACTGGCGGGCAGGCGCAAACCAACCCCCACCCGATTCTGATGCGCACTCAAGACAATGCGTTCCTGCCAAACCGCTACCGATTTGAAATCAAGGAATGCTTCATCCTGGCATCAAGTTATGGCGACATCAGTTCCGAGCGGGCATTTGCCCGACTTGAGAATTTGTCATGTGTGCGCCGCGATGGCAAGGCAGTGGATATGGCAGTCAAGGGTTACGTGGTTGGCGAAGACGGCAAGGCCGGGATGCGGGGCAGGCTCATCAGCAAGCAAGGCCAGATACTGGCCAACGCATTGCTGGCTGGTATCGGTTCAGGGATTGGGCAAGCCTTTCAAAACAGCTCATCTACCCAGTCCATCAGCCCGCTCGGATCAACCTCAACAGTCAACCAGGGGCAGCAATTCAAGAATGGGATCAGCTCCGGAGTGGGCAAAACACTCGACAGGCTCAGCCAGTATTACATCGACCTCGCCGAAAAATTGTTCCCGGTGATTGAAATTGATGCCGGCCGAACGGTTGAGGTGGTATTCACCAAGGGCTTTGCGTTTGGTGATGGCCTTAATAGTGACCAGGAGGGGACATACACCGACATCTGGATACGCGGCAGAAAAGCGCTTAATAAACCCATTGACCCGTCCGAATAATCAGTTGATACAAGGAGAGCACATGAAGTTCAAGAGTTTCGTTATTGGGGTAGCAGTTGCTGCCCTTTGCGCCACGGTCGCGTATGCCGCTGACAGCGAAGAAGTTGCCTTGGAAAAGACGTTGCGCGGACTCTATCCATCCACGCAGATTACCGGCGTGCGCACAACGGGAATAGGCGGGCTTTTTGAAGTCGCTATGGGCAAAAACATTGGCTACACGAACAGTGATGGCCGCTTCTTTATTTTTGGCCACATCTTCGACATGAAGACCCAGCAGGATCTGACAGCACAACGTCTCGACGAATTGAACGTGGTGAATTTCGCGGAGTTGCCACTCAAGGATGCCATCAAGACTGCGCGAGGGGATGGAAGTCGAATCCTGGCGGTATTTTCCGACCCGGATTGCCCTTATTGCAAGAAGCTGGAGCAGGAATTTCTCAAGCTGGGCAACGTGACGATCTACACCTTCTTGTTTCCGCTGGATGGAATTCACCCTGATGCGTCGAAAAAAGCAAAATTGATCTGGTGTTCCGCCGACAAGCCAGCCGCATGGCGCGACTACATGCTGCACGACAAACTTCCGGTGACCGGCAAGAGCTGCGACAGCCCAATAGAACGCAATGTTCAGCTTGGACAAAAGCTCAATTTCAACGGCACGCCCACACTGGTAGCCGCTGACGGTCGCGTACTTCCCGGAGCGGCACCGGTTGAGCAGATTGAAAAATGGCTAACCGTAAAAGGAGGCAACTGATGCGCTCTTTCATCGCAACCGCTGTATTGCTCTGCATGGGGCTTTCTGGATGCAGCATGACTGGCATTGATGCCCAGAAATCGTTCTCCTGTAAAGCACCTCCAGGTATTAGCTGTTCCTCCCTGTCCGGGGTCTATGCCAACGCCGTGGCGGACAATTTGCCGGGTTCGACCACTAAACAAGCCACCGTTTATGGCAAAGAAGGTCAAGGAAAAAGTACGGTCGCAGGTGAAGCGCCTGCAACCGGCACGCCCCTGTTGAGTGAGCCAACAGTCTTGCGCGTGTGGATTGCCCCGTGGGAAGACAACAGAAAGGTGCTGCACGACCAGGCATTCCTGTATGCCGTTGCAGACCCCGGCCACTGGCAAGTCGCCCACAGCAGGAAAAAAATCACCGAGCAATACCGCGTATTGATGCCCGCAGCAAAGCAGGCGCAGCAACCGGAATCGCAGCCTGCGCAGCCGCAATACCAGATGCCTCAACCCCAGCAACCACAAAGCGCAAACTAGCATGTCATTCGCCGCCACACTCAAGCGCGCATTCTTTCACGAACGACACAGCCGGCCGGATGCCTTGCCGCGCAGCCTGATCGAGCGCTTCGTCGCTATGCCGCGACTGACCGGCATACTGCCCTATGTCGGCTGGCTACCTGACGAACGCATGTTTGTCCTCGATCAGGGCGGGTTCGGGGCAACCGAACAGTTTTCTATCGGTTTTGCCATTGAGATAGCACCTCAGACGGGTGCGACGGATGAGATGGAAAAGATACTGGCCAGCCTGTTCATTTCATGCCCGGCAGAAACCGGTATTCAGGTATCACTCTACGCCAGCCCCGACATCAGTCGGACGCTGCAAGCCCAGACGGCGTTGATTAAAAACGAAGAGCTCATTGGTATTGCCGCACGTCGCAACAGGTACTACCAGAGCGGTACAGGGAAATCCCTGTTGGCAAACAACAGCTATCTGCTCAGGGATTTCAGATGTGTCATCTCTGTTTCCCTGCCGCTTTCGCCGTTTGCACCAACGGAGGTAGAGGAAGCTATCAGGACGCGCGAGAGTGTTCATGCAACGCTCAGATCGGCTTACCTGGGCGGGTTTGACTGGACACCGGACCACCTGCTGAATTTTGTGGGCGACTTCTTCGATCACGAGCGGATATTCAATTCCGATACGGATGCCCCCAATACCGATGCAAGGGACAAGCTGGTTGTGAAATACAACCCGGATCGGATCATTCGCGAACAATTATCCAACCATGAGATTGCGTCATGTGTCAGCGATCAAGGCATACGGTTTTGCAAGAGCGGCGGAAAAGAAACGGTCATGCAGCTTTTCTCGGTCAGAAACTACCCGAAGTACAGCCGGTTAAATCACATGGGCAGCATGATCGGCGATCCTTATCAGACAGCTTTGTCCATGCCATGCCCATTTTTAATCACGATGGGCGCGATTGTGCAGGATCACGAATCGGCAAGAACTTACGCACTGATGAAATCGGCTCGCGCCACACAGAACGCGGCCTCGTACATGGCAAGATTTCAGCCGGACCTTCAAGATCGCAAGCGAGACTGGGATTTTGTGCTCAAGACCTTCGATGAAGGCAAGAGCACGCTGCGCATGTACCACCAGATATGCCTGCTATCTTCCGTTGAAGATGCATCACGCGCCGAGCACGCGGTCAGGGCGGTATGGCGTGCGCGAGGTTATGACATTGCGCGCGACTACTATCTGCAACATCAGGCATTCGCCTCATCGCTGCCGATGACGCTGGGCAGGCCGATGCAACAAGACCTCAAAACATTTGGCAGGGTGTACACCAAGACGATCGACAACGCGGTGATGACATCGCCGCTGATCGCCGAATGGAAAGGCACAAAGACCCCGTTGATTACCCTGTTCGGGCGGCGTGGGCAGATCATGGCCTTTGATCTCTTCGATAACACTGGCGGGAACTACAACTTTGCTGTGGCAGCGCTATCAGGGTCTGGCAAGTCCGTCTTCGTGAATGAAATGGCGTACCGCTATCACGCAGCCGGTTCCAAAGTCTGGATTATTGATGTGGGGCGCAGTTACAAAAACCTGTGCGAGCTGATGGATGGCGAATTCATCGAATTTGCAGACGAGCGGCAAAACACGCTGTGTCTCAATCCGTTTTCGATGGTTAGGGACATCAATAACGACATGGAAATGTTACTCCCGCTACTTGCGGAAATGGCTAGTCCGCGCGAGCCGCTCAACAACTTCTGCTACACGGCACTCTCGTCCGCCATCAAGCAGATATGGGATGCAAAGGGTAGCGATACCACCATCACAGACATTTACGACCTGCTACGTACCGGAAAAATCAATGATGCAGCCGAGCGAGAGTCGGAGTTGATGCACATGGCCGTCGCGCTCGAACCCTACACAAAATACGGCGTATATGCGAGCTACTTTGAGGGGCCGGCAACGATTGAGTTCACCAAGGACTTCATCGTGCTTGAACTTGAGGAACTCAAGAGCAAAAGAGACCTTCAGGCAGTGGTCATGCAGATCATCATGTATCGCATCACCCAGGAAATGTATCTGGATCGCTCGCGCCGCAAGATCGTCATTATTGATGAAGCGTGGGATCTGATGGGCAGTGGCAGCAGCGGGCACTTCATCGAGGCGGGGTATCGTCGCGCGAGAAAGTACGGCGGGGCATTCGGTACGATTACCCAAAGCGTTGATGATTACTACAAAACCGAGGCCAGCAAAGCGTCAATCAACAATGCGGACTGGCTATTCCTGTTGCGGCAGAAGCCGGAAAACATAGACCGCTTGGGCAAAGAGGGAAAACTCCATGTGGATGAGTGGATGAAGCGGCAGTTGTCGAGTGTTTCCACGGAGCACGGCCACTACTCGGAAATCTTTGTGCATAGCCCCATGGGTTCTGGAATCGGGCGCTTGCTGCTTGATCCGTTCTCGATGATGCTGTTTTCCACGCGCGCCGAGGATTTCGAGCGGATAAAAGCGATGCGCGAACAAAACGGCATGACGACCGAACAAGCTATCGAGGTGCTGCTTAATGAAAGAATTAAAAATGAGAGGCGCAAAGGAACGCGCGAGGACAGACGGAAAAGCTGAACCAACCAAGCCTCGAAATACTTTAATCAGAGATCAATATGTCCACCTTCGCACATTTCGTCACCGGGGCTGTCGCAGCAACAGCCGCAATTGTTGTCATGGCCGGATGGCAGCACTTTCACCCTGCGCCGATGGTGGCAAAGGTGGATATTATCGGCATCGTCACTTCACAACAAAAAAACCTGGCGGCACAAATGAAGCCCGGCATGGATCAGAAAGCGCAAGCCGAGATCATCGAGTCTGCCTCGCGCTTTGGCAAGAATCTTGATGTTGCACTGACGCAAGTGGCGAGCGAGTGCAAATGCACCCTCATCAACTCAGCTGCGATTATCAAGGATTCACCCAGCACCACCTTTGATTACACCCAGCGTGTTCGGGAAATCGCCTTGAGCGGCCAGTAAGCCATGCGAGCCGTCACCAGCCTTTTGATCGCCATGGTGACCGCACTGTTGCCGACAGCATCCTTGGCATTGGAAGGGCGGGATTACTTGCCAGGCATGGAATACTCGTCGGTATGGTCGTGTCAGGGCCTGGAGAAATTCAACTGGTATTGCGAAGAAGAAGCCAGGCCGCCCCCGAAGCCCAAAGAGGCAGCCAAGCCTGCACCATCAGAGAAGTCCAAAGAAGAGATGGCTGTCGAGGAACTGGAGAAGATACGCAAAGACCTCGATGCCAAACGCGCGCTCGCGGTGGTACATCCAACACCGGACAACATCAAAGCGTACATGGCAGCGCAGAAGGTTGAAATTGACCGCGCCAGCTTTTTCGCCGATGTCTGGCGCAGAGTGCTGTGGCAAAACGCCGAGCTGAACTACGAGCTTAAAAATCCGATGAACAACTCCGCCATCAAGGTGGCGACACGGGAACGCAAGGTCAAGGAAACCAGAACCATGACCGATCTTGCCCGGGAGTGGGGGCTGTTTTTCTTCTTCCGTGGCGACTGCTCCTATTGCAAGCACATGGTGCCAACGCTGCAATGGATTACCCGCCAATACGACATGACGATTCTGCCGATCAGCCTGGACGGGGCAACCATTGAGGGATTGCCACCCTCGGTCAAAGACAACGGGCTATCTGCCCAGCTGGGGGTCGAGGCTGTTCCTCTCTTTGTTCTCGGCAATGTCAAAACCCACAAGATGGTGATACTCGGCTCCGGTGTGCTGTCGCTAGAGGATTTTGTGGAACGGATTTACGTGCTTACACAGACCACACCGGGCGATCTCTAGGAAGGAAACCGCATGCGCTACCGCAAATTATTCATCCCGGCTCTTGCCGCCACCTGTCTCATAGCAGCTCCCGCAAACGCCAACGTGGGGACGGGGATGCAAACCTGGTTCGACAGCATGGGCGGGTACAGCAACGCCACACCCCCTTCGTCCTACAAGGGGCAAACCATGAATGGATACTCTGCCGGGGGTTTCTACGCCAGAACGCCGGTGAGAACCTATCAGCTGGCACAAATCAGCCCACCGTCTCTCGACATCGGCTGCGGGGGGATTGACCTGCACGCGGGTTCCTTCTCTTTCATCAATAAAGCCGCAATAACCGCATTGTTCCAAAACATTGGCACCTCCATCAGCTACGCATTTTTACTGGCCATCAAATCCTCTATGCCGGAAATGGCCAGCTTGTTCGAGTATCTGCAGGATGTCGCCAACAAAGTGAATGGGATGAACGTCAATGCCTGCAAAATGACCGAGGGCATTCCTTTCGTGCAAGGTGCCGACCTGTCAAAAAACATGTCGGCCATGTTCAGCCATATCGCCGGATCAACCTCGAACATGTTCCCGGATTCGTTCGATTCGTGGAAACAAACCAAAACCGATGCGTCTGCCGCCGAGGCCGCAAAAGCCGCAGCGGCCGCCAGCGACCCCAGCAAAACGAACTACTTCAAACCCGGCAATGTGGTCTGGAAAGCCTTGCAAAATGTCACCGGCATTGACGATGAAGACAAGCGGCTCATCATGAGCATCACCGGCACGATCATCATCACACCGTCCGTACCCGGTGGCGCTAATGGCGGCGGTCAGCCAACTTGGCATTACGCACAACCCACCAGTATTCGCGTGGAAGATTTTATCGGGGACGACCCGTCAACGGCTTCCACAGGGGTAGATGTTTTTGTGTGCGACACCACAACAGATTGCCTCAACCCAACTGTCCCTGCGACCAAGGTCTCCATCACGCCCTTTGTTAAAAAGGTCAGCACATCCATCGACGCGCTCCGCACCGGCATCACCACCCGCGCCACGCAAAACATCAATGACTTCAGGATTGTGGATGCTTCGTCGGTGCCAGTGTGGAAGCTGCTCACGACATCCACAGCAACCAATCAGCCGCAGATAGTCGATTTATACAAACGCCTGATCGCCGTTGATATCGCCTATTCCTATTTTAACGGGCTCATCAAGATGGCCAGCCAATCGCTCTCCAACGCTGAAAGCGGTGCCGTCCCGCCGGATGCCCAGACGGCGATTGCTCAACTGCAAACCAGGTTAAGCAATCTGTCGACGCTCGTGCAAACCATGCGCATCGCCGAATACAACAAAACATCTGGCGAGGCCAACCTGCAAAGGCAGATACAGCTGATGCACCAGGCCATGGTTGCCGGCATCCCGGCACAGGCATTCACTTCGATGACCGTTTTTGGGAGTGAGCGGTGATGTTTGAGGTTTTTGCTTACTGGAACATCAGGGAGCTGGAGCTGGTATTCAATGCAGTGGCTGCAATTGTGGGTAGCGGCGATTATCTAGGCCTGCTGAGAACGCTCGCGCTGGTAGGTCTGCTCGCAATGGCCATGGCAGTGCTTGCCGGATTCAGCCAGCTGCCGGATTTTGGGCGTTGGGTCATCATGCTTGCCCTGTTCAACGCCATGCTGCTTGTTCCTAAAGTCAACGTGGTGATAACAGACCGAACCGGCACCCAGCCATCGGCCACTGTTGCCAACGTGCCTATCGGCCTCGCCGCCTTTGCGCACTCGATCAGTCATATCGGCGACTGGCTGACACGAACATTCGAGACGACTTTCTCGCTGCCCGCAGATATTCAGTTCCGTACCAACGGCACACTCTTCGGCCATCGCGTGCAAGAGGAGGTGCTGCATACCAAATTCGACAACTCGATTCTGACGGGCAATCTGATGGAGTTCTACCGCGAATGCGTCGTGCCGGAATACTCGACCGGGTTCGTCGTCGCATCAGACCTGGCAAAATCGAACGACATCTGGACTTACCTCAGCGGCAAGACCAATCCGGGCAGGCTCGTCACCATCCGCACCAGTCCCGGCGTACCGCTCCCACCTACCACAGATGCCTATGGGTGCGATGTTGCCTATACCTACCTGACCGCGCAAATTGTCGCAGTCAACACCCAGCAAATGAATACGCTGGGCAGGCATCTTTATCCGGGACTGCCGACCGCTGCCGCCAATGCGGCAGTTCAAGGGGCGATCCAGACATCGACCAACTACATCCTCGGCATTTCCACAACGGCGCTGGAGGCGACCAAACAGGCAGCCATGAGCAACTTCATGAT
This sequence comes from Burkholderiales bacterium, assembly GCA_038203435.1. Taxonomy (GTDB): domain Bacteria; phylum Pseudomonadota; class Gammaproteobacteria; order Burkholderiales; family Gallionellaceae; genus Gallionella. The sequence goes on along the minus strand of JBBRDZ010000030.1, from coordinate 10,258 downwards.
TGATGCGCAGTACATGCTGCCGGCGCAACTCGGTGATGCCGCATCCGCATCAGCCAATCTGGGGCAAGCGCAAGCGATACGCTCCACCTCAGAGAGCTACAAGATGATGGCAAAGATGGCAGAAAGCACCATGCCAAAGGTCAAGAATATCGTGGAGATTGTGCAGTATTCGGTTTTCCCGATCATCCTGTTGCTGGTATTGCTGGCCGGACATAAAGGCGGGCTGGTGTTGAAGGCTTATGTGATGAGCCTTGTGTGGGTGCAGTTGTGGCCACCGCTGTATGCCGTCATGCACCTCGTGATGACGATGCATGCCCAGGAACTGGCGGCAATGACCGGCGGACTTGGTTTGTCCATGTCGCAATACAGCCTGGTTAACAATGCCTACATCAGCGATGAAGCCATAGCGGGCATGATCTCGGCGACCGCAATACCCGCCATCGCGGCGGCAATCGTGAAGGGTGGGGACGTGGGCGCACAGGCGATTGCCGGGATGGTTTCGCCTGCGCGCGAATCGGAACGAATCGCCTCCGGCATGTCCTCGGGGAATTTGCAGATGGGCAATGCATCACTGGGCAATCAGTCGTTCGATACGATGAGCGGACTGCAACACAACACCCGGCCCACGATACGGCAAGGTGGATTCGAGAGCAGCACACAGGATGGCGTGAAGCGGTTTACGGGTACAGATGCGAACGGCAATGCAATGCAGGTCAATGATGCGTCTGGCGCGGTACATACCCTGCCGGCAAAAATCAACCTCGGCAGCAAAGCATCAGGCGCGCTCCAGACCGCCTCCGAAAACTCGGAAAGAACCGCCTTCACCGAATCTGTCGCGGCGCGAGAGGCAATGACTTCGGCGCTCAATCAAACGGCCTCGTTCGAGAAAGGTCGCGGAAAGAGTGTTGCCGCCGGACAACAGGACATGACCAGCTCACAAGCGTCATTCCTTCAGTCTTATAACGAGGCCCAGAAAATCGCCCATAACTACGCGTCTGGGCACGGCTTATCGCAAAAGCAAGAGGCTGAGCTGATCGCATCAGCAGGCGCACAAGCAAGCGGCGGGATAAATGTCTTTGGCAACGGAGCAACGGTGAGCGCGGGAGCGACAGTCAAAGGCAAGAGCAGTTCCGGAACGACGCAAATGCAGAATGTCGCGCACCAGCTCGCCCAGGACAAAGGATTCGCGAATGCCATTACGGCCATGCAGAGCGCCGCTCATCAAGACACCTTTACACAGGGCGACGACAAAACAGCAAAAGCTGCACAGGGGATCAGGAGCAGCTTCGATCAGGCAAAATCTCACGAGCAATCAGCCAATGCCGCCCATGAAAAATCACTCACCTTCAAAGAGGCGGCTTCGCGCACCAAAGAGATGGCTGGCAACTACGATGCGAACTACACCAATGAATTTGTGGGATGGATGCAAACGCAATCAGACCGCACCGGGCATCGCTACACAGTGGACGATGTCACCGATATGGCGCTGCATGATAAGGGCGTGCTGGAGCAATACGCAGATCGTTTTGTGAGTGAGCAGCTTGTGCCCAAGATAGATCAGGCAATCGAAAAGCCGACAAACAACGTGGCGGGACAATTTGAACAAAACAAAGCCACCATGCCGGGAGCCGAGGCAGTCACCAATTCCCGCAACCGGAACGATGCGCAGGTAATGGGCGCAGCGAGAAGCGCAGGGGTTGACCCCAATACGGCGCCCGTCAATCACGTTGCAGGGCAGGTGCAGAGAATGACCGGACAGGCTGATGACAGAATCAAAGCAGGGCAGGGTGCCGTTACCGAAGAAGGCAAATCCTTGGAGCAAGATGCAACCAGATTCACCGACCCCGCTCGGCAAAATAACCTGAGCCTGGCGGCGCAGAATGCCACAGCCAGCGTCATGCCAGCAGGCACGATGTCACTGCTGAATAAAGCCGGGTTAGTCAGCGATGAGGCCGGTGTGGCGAAACCTGTTGCCGAAGGTTACAAGGGTTCGACCACGGATGCCATTGTGGATACTGCGCTTGATGTCGGGTTGATGGTTGGGGGAGGGGCGGCTGGCAGGTTGGTTGGAAGTGCTGCTGGAAAAATTCTGGGGGAGTCCGCAGGTAAAGCCGCAGAAGGCAAAATAATTGCCAATGCGGCAAAGGTAGAGGAGCGCGGTCTGGCAGCGGGTAAAGTTGAGACTCAAGCAGCAGCGGACACAAGAAGAGAGGCTGAGCGTGAATCGGCCAGAAAGGCTGGAGTCAACCGCGAGGCCGAGGTAACTACAACCCATGCGGTGGCGGGAACAGTGGTTGGCGCGGCCGCAACCAATCAAACATTCAATAACCTGGGCCACGAAGACCCGGTCATTCCTGCACAACCCGTAATAGATGCCGTTAAGGAAGAGGTACGCAAAGCAAACGACCTTGGTAATCAGATTGGAGATAAAGCGAAGGGGGTATTCAAGGATTAAAGCAATTGGCCTCAGTGATGCAGCCCGCCCACTCCGCTCCGTCTGATCGCGCTCGCCATTTCCTGCTGGCGCAATTCGGATTTCATCGCCCACAGATGAGTCTTGTGCCAGTCTTCAGCGGTGCAGTCCTTGAACGTCTTGGCACGCCATCTTGCTGCCCTCATTGCGGCAGGAGATGCCCAAAGCAAAAACCACAGGGTTACAATCGCAATGACCAACACCCACACAAAAGACACCATCGCACCCAAGGCGGCAAAGAACACAAAGCTCAATCCAAGCTTGAAGCCACCGTCTTCGATCACATGCTTGAACCCAGCCATCAAATCGTAAACATACTGGGCAACCGGGTTATCAAACTCAACCACGGTTTTGAAGTCATACTTGGACGGCACGATCACATCCCGGTATTTTGGAAGACCGAACAGGCGGATCAGTAAGCGGAACGCGCCGACAGTCACCCAATAGCACGCAAATATCGCTACCACCGCGGTGCCCAACAAAATCAAGATTCCCATTTTGGCCTCCTGCATCAAAAGTATTTTCGTAATTTAGCCGATCAACTTCATCCCGCAATTCTTGGCCGCATCCCGGTCAAATGTTGCCGTATAGCCACACCCCGCCTCGCTGGCCGAACGCTCGATCAAGCAGTCCGCAAAATCAGCGTCACCTGCCTTGAAAAGTCGCAACGCTTTCCAGGCAACGTCGGCATTCTCCACGATAATTTCTTTGGTGCGCAACAACGTCTCCAGCACCATGCATATCTCGGCTTTGGCTGATGCGTAGCAGCCCGTCAGCACCCAGACCAGTTCCACCACTGAAACAAGGCTGACGTAGCCCGGCTCATCCGCTGCTAACGACTCAATCAGTCGTGTTGCTTTGGGCGACTGCACTGGATCGTCCTGCGCGATATAGCGAACGAGAACGTTGGTATCCAGGCCAATCATCTGGCTTTTGCTCCGCGAGCGGCAATTGCCTGACCCATTGCCGCTATCGTTACCGGCGATGCTGGTTTGCGCACCAAACCCTTCAATGCGCTCACAGGCTGTGTAGATGCGACCAACTCGAATCGCCCCGGCTCAACTTGAACAAACTCTATTCGATCACCGGCCTCAACACCAAGCGCGGCGCGCACGACGGCGGGAATAGTGATCTGCCCCTTGCTGGTTATGGTTGCGGTTGACATGAATCTTCCTGTTAAAAAACTTGCCTTACGTTAAAGTAAGGATAGTAAAATGTCAACAACAAAGATAGATATTCAGCTCAGCGCTGTTTGAACGACTGCTTAACGGGAGGCCAATTCAAGAACCGACGGGCAGTTGAGTGCCAAGAACGGTCAGTCATTACCATCAATCAGGTTACTTGATAGCTGTCAGTCGTGATGCAACTATATGCCATTTGCATTTGTAAAAAATGGATAGAGAATTGCGGACTGTTAATCCGCAGGTCCCAGGTTCGAATCCTGGTCGGGGAGCCAAACAAAAAACAAGTACTTAGGCCATCCATCGCGGGTGGCCTTTTGCGTTTTTCAGTGATCAGTATTCTAAAAGTCCGCGGGTCGGTATTGGCATTTTGCATTTGGCTCGCATTGCAATGCCTGAGGGGTATTTTTGGGAGGATGGGTGCGGGGGATGGTAAGCTGTAAAGGGTAGAGTTCTAAAACCCTGGATTTGTCCCATGGCATGATATAAACGACTCACGTGTAGAAATAGCTCAAAGCGGGTAAATATTACGAATCTTTTTTCACCGGATCATAAAATCGTTGTAGCGTACACATGCAAAAATAATGGGGTGAATGCATCCGCCACATCGACCGACGTGACCTCACATCTTATCAAGAAACTCTTTTTTCTTCCTGTTGTAGTCCTCTTGTGTAATGATCCCTCTGTCACTTAAATCCTTTAGCTTTTTTAGCTGGCGGATTCAAGTTCGAAGTGCAACGCCTATTGCTTTAGGAATAAAGCGGGCGCGATACTAGCAGATTCCCTTTTGAATAAACATATGCCGAATTGCCTATGTATTTCGGCATAGCTACTTTCCCCTGATCGCCCCCAGAGCAACACCCTCCCTATCATCTCCGTAACCAAACCCAAAGGAGAATCCCCCATTGCCAAACACGCCAGAAGCTTTCGCAGTCAAGGCATCCGCAATCTTAAATTGGCAGGCTACTCAGCTGCCAGGCAGTATTATGAACGGGGCACCCGATAACGGACATTCGCGAAAGTCGCCTTCGGGTCGATAGTGTGAGTTGGCCAACAGCAGCTTCATGGCAATGAAATTATTTTAATCCCAGCGGCAGCCAGTCTCGCGCCCTCTATCTCTCGCCACAAATTCTCATCTGACGTATCGGTATAAATGCTTGTTGTTTGAAGGCTGGCGTGTCCAAGCAGTCGCTGAATGACATTCACCGGAACGCCGGACAACGCCAAATGACTGCCGCAAGTGTGGCGCAGCCAATGAACGGTAGCGCGTTCGAATGCTTTCGCCTCAACGTGCCTACCGCTCTCTTTGAGTGATTGCGAGGCGCCGCCGAAAAACAACCGTATCGCCTTGGATAACGCACTGGTAGTCAATGGTCTGTTTGATGCCACACTGGCAATGAACGGGGTTTCCGCTGGATTAGACAGGATGTCTGAGTTTAACCCGCGATAGACCAGATACTCTTGCAGCAACAAGATCACAGCACCGGGCAATGGCACAGTTCGCCACTTTCCACCTTTGCCATATACCTTGAGCATCCAGCGCACGCCCAAACCATCGGATAGCGGCATGGTGTACATCCGGCCAATGGTTGCATCGACCAGCTCAGATAGCCTCAATCCTGTGGCATGTGAGAATGGCAATGCAAAACGTAAGCGGGTAGAGCAGGGTGTCACCGGCAGTTCAAGCAAGCGATCCATCAGATAACCCCACTGGCCAACAGAGAACGCCCGCGTAAACTCGACATCCGGGTCAGATTCGGCGCCATGGGCAGCAAGTGACTTTGCAACCGCACTCCACGGATTGAACGAGCAATACTGCACGCGAACCAGCCACTCGAAGAGATTGCCGATGATTGTCAGCGCGTGTCTGACGCTGCCGGCCGATAGCGCGCTATCAAACGGCTTCCAGGCCTGCTGGTGCCGCCCGACTTTCTTTGCGCCAATCCAAGCCGATTGTGCGATGCGGTAAGGCCATTCAGCGGGTTCGGCCCTGCCTATCATGGACAGCCAGTCTCGGTAGGATGCGCAATCCTCAACAGTCAAATCCGACATTGCCTTGCCGCGCTCCAGAATTGCCCACAGCAGAATTCTTTCGGCTTCCTTTTGATAGGCGCGCCGGGTATTCGGATTGCCGGATTTTGTGGCAAGCCAGGCAAACACAGCTCGATAATCATCTGCTGCATCAATGCGCGGGACACCGGGATGCCGGTTAGAGCCGGATCGTCCATCCAGGCCAGATGGGACGATGAAGGATTCCAGCGGCACAACATCGGTTTGCTGTTTTCGTGTTTGGGCAATCAAGCCTGAAGGCAAGCTCCGCGAAGGTGCAATGGATTGCAGCGGCAACGTACCAAGAGAAGATTCGTAACCCTGCAACCATGCCACAACCCGCGCTGCGCCCTTGACCCCCAACCTCGGCACGCCAACCCACCAGCGATAACCGCGTTCAGCAATCCTGTCTACCAGACATCCTATTGTTGGTATCCCCGCCAGATTTAAGCGATTGGAGATCGTCGTATCAAACCAGGCCGCAACCCAATCATCGCGCACCGGTTCGGCGGTAATCAACGGCTCAATCCACTTTAGTGCTGCCACCTGCTTGTCGATCAGCCGTTGTCTTTTCTTGTGCCTGGTATCGACTGCTTGCGGGTACGCATCCAGATAGGACTGAATGAGTTCTTTTTCCAGAAAAAACCCGTCAGGATCAAATTCTGCGCGGTACTCATCAAGAGACGGGATGGGTGCGTTCTCGATCGTGCCGGAGCTTGCCGCGATTCGCATTCTCAGAAGATGAGCATCACGACGCATGCCGCGCCGCAATGCCGCCTGGCGCAACGTATCCTGAATCCAGACCTGTGTTGTTCTTGCGCGGCGCAAATCCATACCTGTCTCAAGATACCGGTCGGACATTTCGCCTATGTCCATCCCCATGAGGATCGCCCGAAAAAACGCGATGTGATGCCGTCCGATCTTTCTCTCAATCGCGATAGCCGGACTTCTCTCAAAGTTAATTTGTGTTTCTGCAAGCGTTGCCATGCATCAAACCTGATCGAATATTCTTTTCACGATCCCGGACGGGTTGCCGTGAGCGGCCGGCTGAGCTGCATCTGGGGCGGCTTCTTGAGCATGGGAAACTGCCGGAGCCTTGTTTATTGCCCTTCCTCCATTCAGAACTGACAAACCCAGCGAGGCGAGCATCCGCATCCGTTCCGCTCTGGCGCGCAACGGAAAGGCAGACAAGTCGGCCTGCAATTCCGGATACCCCTCGAAATAGTTGATGGTGATGCGCATCTCAGGCAGCACCTCCACGCCAGAACCCTCGCGCATTGGCGAATACAGAATCATGGGCAACTGTCACCGGAACCTGATGGAAAGCTGCCTTGATTGCCGCTTCATAGAAGGGAGCGCCTCCACCAACCAACACAATCGTGTCGATGTCGGAATCCTCTTTTCTGAGCGATTCTTGAAGTTGCGCGCCAACAATGCGGCCAACCTTGGATGACGCATCCGCCAGATAGGGGGCAATATCTATCCGCGCCCCAAACACGGATACGGTGTTGCGTCCCGATCTGATCGCGTTCTCCAGCTTTCCCCTGCCGGGGTTGCCGCCATGATCTCTGGAAATTAACGCCGCAGTCTCATCCAGAATGACCGATGCCGCATCCAGGCTCGTTCCAGATGAGGCTCGCTTGAATTCGCCATTGACCAGCAATACCCAGTCCACCGAAAAGAAGCCGGGATCGACCACCAGAACGCTGGCATCCTCAACCCGGCTCGGGTCACCAAGGCCGTGCAAGTAGTCCACAAACCCGCCCAAAGGTTGAGGCACGATCTTGACATCCTTTACTACAACCTTCCGGTGCGGCGTAACTTGATGCTCGCCTTTCATGGTCTTGACCAGACGAGCACGAAGGTTGGCATCGAAGTATTGGCTGGTTGGCAAACCGGTCACAACCTTGTCAACCTCGCTCAAACCGGTCAGCAAGAGGCCGGAATAAAACAACGCACGGTAGGAATCCGTTGCGGTGTATTCCTTGTGCAGCTCGCGCGCCCAATTTTCGATCCTGTCGTGGCTGATCGCAGCGGCGAACTCGCGGCCATCCACCAGGACGCGCACGGCATCGTCATCCCCCATGATCCTTTGCCCGATGTGATCCGATGGCGCTGCGCCTGCAGGACGGTTCACCAATACAGGGTCGCCACCCATGTCGCCATAGACAACCTTCAGATTCGAGTAACCAATATCCATTCCAATCACGCTCATTACCTTCTCCTTGAAATTAACTTCACAACAACCCCAGAGCGTCTCCAGCACGCCTGCACCGCAGTCACCGTGGCCAGAAGCGCTACAGCACGTCCCCAGCACGTGTGCGAATTATTGATGAGCGAGAAAATCTAATTCGGCAGATTCTCGGCAAATTTGCCGAGAATCTCTCTATCGCGCCAAATCGAACCAACTAAACTTCCAGGGCATTCATTTCGCGACACCACCCATGCCGGTTCAAATATCGTCCACGTCCTTCACCTACGTTTACTTTGCTGGTGTATTGAGTGCCGACAACACTTCCGGCAATCATGTCCATTGCCAACCATTTGCTTTGTCTGCTGGGGATTCAGAGGCTCGACGCTTCGATCTGGATGGACAATTTATCGAGATCACACCCAGCGCAACGGGGCTTCCGACCGTGCGCGACAAGGATGTCCTGATTTACTGCGTGAGCTGGCTGGCCAATGCCATGTTTGATGAGCGGCACAAGGATTTGAGCCGCAATCTGCGCTTTACTGCACGCGATTTCCTTGATTTCAGCAAACGCGGGATCGGCGGGGCTCAATACGATGGCTTGGCTCAGGCGCTGGATAGACTCGCCGGAAGCAGGATTACAACGAACCTTTGCCCACCGGATGAAATCAAGGAATGCGGCGATAGCTTCAATTTGATTCGTTACGAGGCAGAACGGGATCGTGATGGACGCATTGATGCGGTGAGTATTGAGCTGCCCGAGCGGTTCTATTATTGTGCGACAGACTGGACGCAGGTGTGTGCCATGCACCCGGACTACTTCTCGCTCACGCCATTACACAGGCTGATCTACTTCCTCGCCAAAATACATTGTGGCGAGTGGCAGCCGTGGGCTGTATCCCTCAATGAATTACACCGAATGACTGGGTGTTCCTCGCCTTTTCGCAATTTCAAAATATCCGTACAAGGACTGCTTAAGGACAACGCTATCCCTGAATATCGGGTGGAAATAGACGCGCAAAAAGTGACGGCAACTTTTTACCGTAGATGATTGTGCGATCTGTAAATCAAATGCACCTGTTCTGGGTTACCTGTAAAGCGAATGCGTTCTTATCTGCATGAATTGCAAAGTAATAAACGCTGTAAATCAAATGCAAACACTTTTTGGGAACGCTGTAAATCGAATGCATCTGCCGCGCGGAATCGGCGATGCGCGTAGATGTAAAGTTGCGCTGAAACGACAGATTCCGCATAGCAAAAATTATTGTTTTTCTGGCAGAGGGAATCATGGAAGAGCAAGTCATGGATGAAATGGAAGTGGGTGATGCGATCAGCCTGTTGCGAGCCAGGCTCGAAGCGCTTGAAACGAAGGCAGCAGATTTGTGCAAGCAACACTTCGATTTTGTCATGGCAGAAAACAAGGCTAAAGCATGGGAGCACAAGAGCGTCCTGTATGCGCAGGCCAGAATGCGAGATAACACGCTGTGCGTAATATGGTACGAGGTTCACTGGTACGGATCAAAGGCCGCCAAGACCCGCAGGATGACCAAAAAGCTTATTCGTAAACCCAAAGTCAAACACGGCTACAACCTGGATGCGCTACTCAAGTTGGCCCAGCCATGGGAAGCGGACAGGGTGCGAGACATTGAACAGGAACTGCTTCCCATACGGCGCGAGGCGGCATTCATCGGCAAGGCTATCGGGCAGCTCAATTACATCATCAAGAGTGAGGGCGGCTTCCGATGAAAGCATTCTACGAGTGGGAATCTCCGTGGCGACCAAACTTTGAAGCGACGATGTCGGCATCATGGGCAGGCGCTGCGTTGTTCACACTGATTGCGGCCAAACACATGCCTGTCCCGCTCCCGGTGAAATTCAGCGCGATTGCGATGACTGTCTGTACCGGCATGGCCTTGTACCGCGGTATCGGAGCCTGGCGGCGTTACGTCAACCTGACGCGCCTGGACAATTACGGCAAAGAGTTCATCAGCATTCCCGAACTGATAAACAAGACAGAGGTGGCGACAAAGAAATCATCGGTGTGGCTTGGCAAGGGTTTTGACTGGACGGATGTTGAATCGCAGAAGATGCACGCGCTGATCGGGCTGGGTGTTGCACAGACCATCGGCAAGATCACCAACGAGCGCCACCTGGACGGCGCGTACTGGATACACGGCCTGGACAAGGAAACTGACCGGTTCATGGACATCGCCAATCTGGTCGGCCATACCTTGCTGGTTGGAACGACGCGGGTTGGTAAAACCAGAATGATGGAGCTGTTGATTGGTCAGGCCATCATTCGCAACGAGACCGTCATCATCATTGACCCGAAAGGGGATCATGCCCTGGCGGAAAACGCCAAAC